>JAURCW010000142.1 GCA_030828265.1 Burkholderiales bacterium
AATCGTTACTCACCCGACCGGGCTATGTTTTTTACGAGCATGGCCTTAAGGCACGCATTCCATCCCTTGACCGCACCTTGTTCACGGAAGAGCCAATTGCCCCCGAGTCGCTCGAGCGTTGGCAACTCAAGAGCAGGCTCTTGCAGAAGCTAAGCGCTCATCTTCAGGAAGGTCTTGACACCTCCATAGCACTTGGCCGGGCGAAAGACTGGCTTCGTGCCTCGGGTCTGTTACCCCTGGGGAGTTGGGCAGAGCCCTTCTGGTCTGATCTTGAACCCGATCTGTTGTGGCTTGCAGACCATTACATCACCAGGCTGTCAACCACCTCGTCCAGTACAACCAGTGCATTTACGGCCTCCAACCCTTTAACCTCGGGGACCGATCTCGTAAAGCTATGGCCGCATCATCTTCAACGCTGCATGAGCTCGCAGGCCAAGGCTACAGTGCTTTATTCAACCGACGGTATTGCAGAGCTGCCTGCGCTTTCAATTGATCAGGCCAGTCTGCATTGGGGCGAGCTTTGTCAACACTGGCAGCGTGCCTGCCAGGTGCCCTTGCCACTCACTCTTAAAACCGGATGGGCCTGGGCGGCCGCGAGCTTAAGTCTTTCCGAGGAGAGCGATCGTGAGGTAATAAAGGCGAAGGCCTACAAGGACGCCGAGAAGAAATACGACCTAGGCGCGTACAACGAGGAGGAGGTGAAGGACCAGCCCTTTCTTCGTTGGTACTACCCCGAGTTTGCTTTGCTTGAACAAAGTAACGACTTTGTTCCACTTGCAGAGTCGCTCTACGGGCCCATCATGGCCCAGCTTCAGTGGACAAAACGCGAGAGGCCAAAGGCGTGACAACCCAAAGCCTTGGAGTCACTATGCCCTTAAAAGGCTGGCGCCTTATTGAGGCAAGCGCAGGCACGGGTAAGACCTACACACTTGAGCTTTTATACCTCAGGCTTTTATTGGGTCGCACTCAGGGGCTTGAAGGCACCGATGTTACCGGCGACATTAAGAGTCAGGCTCAGGGCCCCGCCTTCACGATCGATCAAATTCTTGTGATGACCTACACCGAGGCAGCCACGCAAGAACTGCGTCGACGTCTTGGTCAGCGCATCGAAGCGGCACTGGCTCAGGGTCAAGACCCCGACCTTGGTGCCCTAACCGATAACGACAAAGAGCGCCTTGGGCAGGCCAGCCTTTTGCTTGACCAGGCCAGTATCAAAACCATTCATGGCTGGTGTGCGCAGATGCTCACCGACCACGCACTTCTTACGGGGCATCCACTTAACCAAGAGCTCGTTCCGAATAACGACGAACAGCTGCGTCAGGCCGTTCTCGACTATTGGCGAAGCCACTACCTTAGTCTTGATACGCAATCCATTGGCCTGGTACGACAGGCTTTCGCATCGCCGTCCGCCATGCTGAAGGCAGTCAACAATCGCCTGGGTCTTCAGCAAGACAGCCAGGCACTGCCAGCCGTTACTGTCATTCTTGACCAGTGGCGCGCTCAGCGAGCCAAGGTTATTGACGAGCAGCGAGAATGGCTGCGTCAACAGCTTCCAGACCTACAAGCGTTTCTTTCTCATGCACGCAAGGAAAAACTCTTCAAAGCAACATCCCTGAACAGCACGAACGAAGCCAAGTATCTCGCCGCCCTTTCCGACTGGGCACAGCTTGATGGCATTGACCCGCCCATGCCGGGGGGACTCTCTAAAACAGCAAGGCAACGACTCACCAGCCCGGGTATGCGGGACATCTGGAACGACCCGGCCAGCTATCCGGCAACGCCCTTTCTTGACGGCTTTCCGGTCTTTTGGAAAACGCTTGAGCAACTTCCCACGGTGCGCTCGGCCTTATTAAGTCACGCGCTGGCTGTCGTCTCGCAGAACCTTCAGCAAAGTCAAAGTCGAGCAGGCCAGTGCGGCTTCGACGATCTTTTACGAAGACTTGCGCAGGGTCTTCAGGCAAGCACGGGGGAGCTTCTTGCGAGCCGTATTCGACAACGATTTCCTGTGGCCTTGGTGGATGAATTTCAAGACACCGACCCTTTGCAGTTCCTTATTCTGGAATCCATCTACCCCCTGCATCGTCAAGACCAATGGCAGACCTTAATTTTGGTCGGAGACCCAAAGCAGGCCATTTACTCTTTTCGAGGTGCCGATGTTGAAACCTACATTCGGGCCCGCGAGCAAACCGCAGACAACCATCGTCACAAGCTGGAAACCAATTACCGATCTCAGCCCGGTCTTGTGGCAGCGGTAAACGCGATTTTTCAAGCGCCCAGCGGCGCTCGGACGGGCTATTTCGATTTTCTTTGCGCAAAAGAAAGCAAGCCAAAGACCAGCCTTCTTCTGAACGGCCAAGCGCCAATGCCCATGCAGTTTTTTGTGGTTGAAGAGGCCGCCGAGAAGGCCAGGTCAAAGCAGGTTCTCAACGAGCTTGCAGAGCAGGCTTCGCGTCAAATTGGGACGTTACTTCAATCAGGTCCCGTTATCCAGGATGAAAGAGAGCTTTCGGCAGGGGGTAGGCCCAGATCGCTTGATCTAAAGCCCTCCGACATTGCGGTCCTCGTTAACAGTCGGCGTCAGGCAGGCCTCATCAAGCAGGCCTTGCAGCGTCTTCGACTGGCCTCGGTCTATCTGTCCGAGGCCGACTCTGTCTTTGAGTCGCAGGCCGCGCAACTGCTTCGACTTCTACTGAATGCATGTCTTGAGGCGCCTAGGCCACGGCCTTTGCGGGCCGCCTTGGCCCACCCTATCTTTGGTCTCTCAAGCGAGGCGCTTCAAAGTCTGGTCAACGATGACCAACGTTTTAGTCAGTGGACCGAGGCCTTTGTGCAGTTTCATCGGGTCTGGACGAGCAAAGGCGTTCTCGCCTGTGGGCGGGCGATGATCCATACGCTTGGTCTTGACCCCTTCCTAACAGCAAGCGGAAGTGACGACCGGCTTGAGCGCCCAGAGCGCACAGTGACCGACCTCTGTCACCTGCTCGAGCTTCTTCAAGAAGCGTCTTTAGAGGTTTCTGGCCCTCGCGCACTCATGCACTGGTTGGACACCATGGTCACACGCGATGCCGGTGTAACCCGTCCCCAAGATAACCGGCTCTTACGCATGGAGTCGGATCACGACCGAATCAAGATTGTTACGGTTCATAAGTCCAAGGGGCTTCAGTACCCGGTGGTGGTTCTTCCCTTTGGCTTGCATGCCTCGGTTCAAGGTCATGATCAGACCGTACTTGAGCGTGATGCTAACGGCGAGCGACGACTGGTGACCCAGCCAAGCGAGGAGCAGAAGGAACTTGCCCGTCAAGAGCAGTACGAGGAAGACCTTCGAAAGCTTTATGTGGCCATGACACGTGCCGAGCACCTCTGCCTGGTGGGTCTGGGCCCCATGCATCAATACAAGTCGTCTGCGCTCTATAAGCTCCTTGGCGTTGGTGAAGAAATGGCTGGTGACACAAGCCTTCTTGATCTTGCTAAAGCATTTGCTCAACAGCACGCCAGACAGGTTGCCATGGCGTCAGCCCCATCACTATCCAAGGTCATTGGCAGTCGCATCGAGGGCAAGGCGCCCAACGCTCCCGCAGCTGGGCCTCGCGTATTTCAGGCCAATTCGCTCGAGTTCTGGGGGTTCACCAGCTATTCCGGCCTTTTGAAGTTTGGCAAGCAGGCCAATGACGAACGCTTTGTAAAGAGGGCGTCTGCAACCATTGCGGCCGAATCGGCGCAGGAGGACCAGGCCCTTGAGGAATCTGGGCTTGCAGAGTCTGTTGGCGTC
>JAURCW010000064.1 GCA_030828265.1 Burkholderiales bacterium
CGATTGGGAGCCCTGGCCGGGGAAAAGAAAAGCAATTCGCATAGGCGTGAGAACCCTCCTTGAAGGTCGTTACTTCAGCTAAAGTCGGAGCGCCTCGGCGCCCCAGGTAAAGCCTCCACCGACCCCTTGAAGTAGCACTGTCTGCCCGGCTTGCAGACGCCCGTCGCGGCGGGCCACATCGAAAGCAAGCGGCACAGAGGCAGCCGATGTGTTGGCATGCTGGCCAACCGTGGCAATAAGTCGAGACTCGGGGATTTGAAGCCGCTTGCCCACCATGGCGAGAATTCGCCGGTTGGCCTGGTGGGGAATAAACCAATCTATGGCCTGTAGATCAAGGCCCGCCAAACCGACGACCTCACGGGCGGAGGACTCAAGCACTTCAACGGCCAGACGAAAAACAGCTTGACCGTCCATGGTTAAAAAGGGGGAGCCGCAGACTCGCCCGTGTGCGAGCTGACCCGGTGTATTCAGAATAGCTTCGTGCTCGGCCCGAGCGTAGAGCTTGTGAGCAAGAATGCCGGGCTTATCACTTGCCTTTAAGACCACCGCGCCCGCACCGTCACCAAACAGAACACAGGTGCTTCGGTCGGTGTAATCGAGAATACGCGAGAAGGTCTCCGCCCCCACAACAAGGGCTGTTTGAGCCTGACCCGTTTGGATGAAAAGGTCGGCTGTGGCCAAGGCATAAACAAAGCCGCTACAGACCGCCTGAACATCGAAGGCCGCGCACTGGCGGATGGCCAGCTTGTGCTGCAGCCGACAGGCCGTCGATGGGAAGACCATGTCGGGGGTGGACGTCGCCAACACAATCAGGTCGACGGCATTTGGCTCAAGACCTGCTTGCTCAAGGGCAGCCAGAGACGCATGGTAGGCGAGGTCGCTGGTGGTCTGGTCATCCGTGGCGAAGTAACGTTGCTCGATGCCCGTTCGCTCTCGTATCCATTCGTCACTGGTCTCAAGGCCCGAATCCCTTAACCTTTCGACCATTGCGTTATTGGATACTGGGCTGCCAGGCAGGTAGCCTCCTGAGCCAACAACTGCAGAATAAATTCGGTTTGCCATAAGAGCGCAGTTTAAAGCGGCAAAGGCCTGAACGCTTAGACGCTTAGGAGACCCGAACGCTCTGCAAGCGAGTCGGTAATGCGCTCAACGAGACGATGCCGTGCCGCCTCGGCTGCACGATCGAGTGCATGACGAAACCCATAGGCGTCTGCAGAACCGTGACTTTTAACCACAACCCCACGAAGTCCAAGTAAGACCGCACCGTTGTAGCGGCGATGATCGACACGACGAACAAATGCCTTAAGAACCGGCGATGCAATAAGTGCTGCAAATCGGCTGAAGACACTGCGCCGAAACTCCTCTTTTAGGAAGGCACCCAGCATTTGGGCAACGCCTTCGGATGTCTTTAGCGCAACATTCCCAACAAACCCGTCACAAACAACAACATCGGCAACGCCCTTAAAGACGTCATTGCCTTCGACATTACCAATAAACTGGATGGGCATTTGACGAAGCTGCTCGGCCGCCTGTTTCACCAGCTCATTGCCTTTAATCACCTCTTCGCCTACATTGAGCAGGCCAACCCTTGGCTGCTTAACGCCCATCGCCATGGACAAGGCCGAGCCCATAAGGCCAAACTGGGCCAGGTGCTCGGCGGTGCAATCGACGTTGGCGCCCAAATCGAGCATAAGTGTTGAAGATCCACTGCGATTAGGAATAAATGTGGCGATAGCCGGTCGATCGATGCCTTCAATGGTTTTTAAAACATTTCGCGAAATGGCCATGAGTGCACCGGTGTTACCCGCACTTACGGCTCCATCCGCCTTGCCGAGACCCACCTGCTCAAAGGCAAGGCGCATGGAAGACTGGCGCTTTGACCGCAGTGCGACCGCTGGGGGGTCACTCATTTCGACAAGCTCCGGGGCATGCACAACTTGTACACGAGCGCTTTCCTGCAAGGCACTAAAAAGCGCTGAGGCGCGAATATCGGGCTCGCGACCAACTAACAAAAGACTGGCCTGAGAATCGCGTTGAAGAAAATCGAGGCATGCTGCTAAGGTGACCGATAAACCGTGGTCTCCTCCCATGCAGTCCACGGCAAGACAGACGGGGGTTGTCATTGAAAGCTGGCCAGAGGGAAGGGCCGCCGTGAAGAATTAAATGGACCGCAAGTCTGCTGACGCCATGGCCAGCAAGGGGCAAAACCTTTATGCCCCACCGACTATTCCGAGGCGGTATCCCTTACAGCCTCGGGCTGAACAACCCGCTTGCCCTTGTAGAAGCCCGAGGGGCTAATGTGGTGACGACGATGAATCTCGCCCGTTGTTGGCTCCACAGCAATTGCGGGACCTGTTAAAAAGTCGTGCGCGCGGTGCATGCCGCGCTTTGAGGGGGATTTCTTGTTTTGTTGAACGGCCATTTGGAGTCTCTATTCGTGAAAACGGGGTTGCTTGACAGAAAATCCTTCGATTATAGCGGGTTAGGAAGGTTTTTTCATAGAGAGGAGTTGTGCGAGATCTTGAAACGGATTGGGTCGGCCTGACTCATCCTTGAGTGTGGGCTGGCAATCGGAGTGTGTCAGCCCATGGCCAATTTCAAGAAGTATCTCGTCTTCAATAAGTTCCGTGAAGTCTCGCTGGTCCTCCGTTGAGACGGCGTCGACTTCGGGATCGCTCATCATGGCCCTGTCAGCCTGCTCTGCCGTGTCAAAAAGCAAGACATCCGCAGAAAGCGCAAGTCGACGATCAACCGGCTTCATGCATCGCATGCAGTCTGTGCGTAGAGCGACGTCAAAACCAACCCTAATCTGCCTTTGACCATCGAATCCCATGCTGACAACGAGGGGCTCAAGAAGACTGATTGAGGAATCCTTAAGTCGACGAAGCTGAGACTCAAGAATAGGGAGCGAGGCCTCAATCCCGTTGGGGAATCGCTCGGCTAACCTTTGAAATGCGATCGGCGAGAAACCGTCGGAATCGGGGCTAAGAACAATGGGGTCGGACATGGATGCGATGATACCGGGATGACACCTATCATTCTTGCATCCACCAGTCGCTACCGGGCCGAATTGCTAGCCAGGCTGGGCCTTGACTTTGAAACCATTAATCCAGGCGTCGACGAAACAGGCTACAGGGCATCCAATGGCCGTGAACTTGCGTCTGCCCTTGCCCATGCCAAGGCCATTGCCCTAGCAGACTCGAACCCTGGGCGCATCGTGATTGGAAGCGATCAGGTTGCGGTCTGCGACGGCCGATTTTTGGGTAAGCCGGGAAGCACTGAGGCCGCCGTTGAGCAGCTTTTATTTCAACGCGGCAAGACAACCCTATTTGAAACCGCGGTCTGCGTTCTGGATGCGAGCGGCAGCTCAAACCTAGAATGCGTCACCACGCTTGTTCAATGGCTTGATTCAAGTCAGATTTCGGATGACCTCATCTCAAATTACGTACGTCGAGAGCAGCCGATGGACTGCGCAGGAGCGGCCAAATCGGAGGGGCTGGGCGTGGCTCTTATTTCACAAATGCGGTCAGACGACCCCACCGCACTTATTGGACTTCCCCTCATTGCCCTAACCGGCCTGCTGCGCAAGGCTGGGATTGAGCCTTTGTCGAAGCCATAGGTCGAGCTCAGGCACGGACGACAGGCAGGCCAGGGGGTTGAAGGCCTCGAGGTGCTCCCTAGGGTGTGCGCCATAGGTCACGGCCACCGCACTTGCGCCAGCCGCCGCGGCCATCTCCAGGTCATGGCTTGTATCCCCAATAACCAAGGCCTTTGTGGGATCAACATCAAGCTCGTCGCAGAGCTCATAAACCATGGTAGGGCTTGGCTTAGGGTCGGATTCGTCCGCGCAGCGCGTTGCAGCAAAATAATGTCGGGTTGCGGTTGCATCAAGAGCCCGTTCCAGGCCTTTGCGCGACTTCCCCGTTGCGACTGCAAGAGGCGTATTTAACGTGTACATCCAATTCAACATACCCATAACGCCCTCAAATGGTTTGAGAAACTGATCACGTGCCAAGTAGTAGTGACGGAACCTATCCACCAGCTCGGGGATGCGCTCCTTGGGTAGCTCAGGGGCGACATGACTCAGTGCACTCTGCAAGCCAAGTCCAATCACGTATTTCGACGCCTCTAGGCTCGGCTGCTGAAGACCAAGGTCCTCGCAGGACCGCTGTATGGCCTGGGCAATGGTCATCGTGGAATCGACAACGGTGCCGTCCCAGTCGAAGATAATCAGCGAAATGGATGTCATGGGTTTAGAGGGTCGTGGACGTTGAGGGGGGATCTGAAGTGTCTGCGGCTGGCCTAGGTGTCCAAGGACAGCCAAGCCTGGACTGACCTTTCTGCCAATCGCTCCCAGGCTGGGCTACAACACGCTCTCGAGATAATTCCGAATCAAAAGAGGCTTTCCAGGCGTGAAGAAACATGCGGGAGACCTTGATTAAGGCCTGCAACTGATGGTTAAAAACCTGATCGCCGTACTTGGGATCGCCCACAATTGGAAAGCCTGAAGACGCCAGATGCACTCGAATTTGATGGGTACGCCCCGTAACGGGCTGGCATTCGAGCAGGCTGAGAGGACCAAGCTGATGATGCTCCCAGGTAGAGAGCGCCTTGACCTGAGTCATGGCCGCCTGGCCTGCCTCGCCTTCGCATGCAAGCCTTACGAAGCGCTCACCACCCGGGTGTAATACCTTCACCAGCGGGTCACACAGGCTTGAGAGCCCTGCCCGCTTCCAGGCGCCCTTCACCAAGGCGAGGTAATGTTTTCGGAAACGACCCGCCTGGATTTGTCGGTGCAGATTCAGCAGGCTTGACCGCTTAGTCGCTAAAAAGAGAAGCCCTGAGGTTTCGCGATCGAGTCGATGGACAAGGTCAAGGCTTGATCCCCATTGGCCGCTGGCACGAAAGGCCTCCACCAGCCCGAGGGAGATGCCGCTACCCCCATGCACCGCAAGCCCCACGGGCTTGTTAACGGCAAGAAGGCCATTGGCCTCATAAATTTGCTCGATTCTTTCAACCAAAGCCGTGGCCGAGCCCAATCTTTCCTGAGAATCAATCTGCTGGGGCTCGGGAACCCTGACTGGGGGAAGTCGAAGCCACTGCCCAGCTACTAGCCGCTGCTCTGGACGGGTACGGGCTCCGTCAAGCCGGACCTCTCCCGTTCGGAGCATGCGGTAGATACGGGTCTTAGGCACACCTTTGAAGTGCCGCAAGAGAAAATTGTCGATTCTCTGGCCTTCGTACTCGGCCTCGACCTGGAGCCGATTCAATACAGCCATAAAAAGCCTAAATGCGTTTTCAAGTTACAATTTCATAAGGATAGCTGGCAAAGCTTAGAAAGTTGTTAAAAAACTTAGAAGACTGCCCTAGATCCTACGGAGTCGAATTCCGAGCTTAGGAGCTCGACGAGTCGGCGTGTTAAAGAATGTTGACCGTAAACGACGTTTTGGTTGTTTCGTTTGCGGCCCAAAGAGATTTAAAGATTTGACGAATCACATGGATGGTTCTTTGGAAGTTCATCAATCGGCTGTCTTTCTTGCGCAGCCGCTAGCCTATTCCTTTGCTACCCAGTCGCCTGTCCTTTCGCCCTCTCAAGGCCTAAGGCCGTTTCGGCACGTCAACCTTTCTTCTCCCAGGGCCCCTGCGTCAGTGACCAGCGTTGTAACTCGCGTCTAAGTTACAACCGCGTGGGGTTTAAGCCTACGCGACCCTAAGGAGTTTTTTGTATGAAACGAATGTTATTTAACGCCACGCACTCCGAGGAGCTGCGTGTTGCCATTGTTGATGGTCAAAAGCTTGTCGACCTCGACATTGAAGCCGCGGGTCGTGAGCAACGTAAAAGCAACATCTACAAGGGTGTTGTGACCCGAGTTGAGCCAAGCCTTGAGGCCTGCTTCGTTAACTACGGCGAAGAGCGCCATGGCTTTCTGCCCTTCAAGGAAATTGCCAAAGAGTTTTGTAAACCCGGGGTCGATCTGTCCCGAGCAAGTATCAAAGACGCTATTTCAGAAGGCACCGAGCTCTTAGTTCAGGTCGAAAAGGAAGAGCGTGGCAACAAGGGGGCGGCACTCACCACGTTCATCTCCATTGCCGGCCGCTATCTTGTGCTTATGCCCAACAACCCTAGAGGCGGTGGGGTATCGCGACGCATTGAGGGTGAAGACCGGCAAGAGCTTAAAGACGCCATGGATCAGCTCGAGCTTCCATCGGGTATGAGCATCATTGCTCGTACCGCGGGCATTGGCCGATCGGTTGGTGAACTGCAGTGGGACCTTAATTACCTTTTGCAGCTATGGAAGGCCGTTGACGATGCGCGCGCCCTACAAGCCGGCGCTTATCTTATTTATCAAGAGTCCAGCCTGGTGATTCGCGCCATTCGCGATTACTTCCAGCCTGATATTGGTGAGATTCTTGTCGATACTGACGACATCTATGACCAGGCGCAGCAGTTCATGCTTCACGTCATGCCCGACCTCGCTCCTAGGGTCAAGCGTTACAAAGACGATATTCCGCTCTTTTCCCGCTTTCAGATCGAGCATCAGATTGAGACCGCCTACTCACGTATGGTTGAGCTGCCATCGGGTGGGGCCTTGGTCATTGACCATACCGAGGCGCTCGTTGCGGTGGATGTGAACTCGGCCCGATCCACCCGTGGCTCCGACATTGAAGAAACCGCCCTGCGGACCAACCTCGAGGCCGCTGAAGAGGTCGGACGACAGCTTCGGCTTCGTGACCTTGGCGGGCTTATTGTTATTGATTTCATTGACATGGAATCTAACAAGGCTCAGCGAGATGTTGAACAGCGGCTTCGCGAAGCCCTTCATCACGACCGAGCCCGCGTTCAAATGGGAAAGATTTCTCGGTTTGGGCTTATGGAGCTCTCGCGGCAGAGGCTGCGCCCTGCCCTTAACGAGGGATCCCACATTACCTGCCCGCGGTGTAACGGGACGGGGGTCATTCGTGACATCGACTCGAGTGCCCTTCATATTCTGCGCATCCTTCAGGAAGAGGCGATGAAAGAGGGAACGGCCGCGGTTCATGTTCAAGTGCCCGTGGAAGTCGCTAGCTTCTTATTGAACGAGAAACGTACCGACATCGCCAAGCTTGAGGCGCGCCTTAAGGTAACAATCGTGCTCATTCCTAACAAGCACCTTGAAACACCCAACTACAAACTCGACAGGCTGCGCCACGACGACACAAGGCTCGACGACATTAAGGCAAGCTACGACATGGCCGACG
>JAURCW010000213.1 GCA_030828265.1 Burkholderiales bacterium
ATGGGTGCGCCCAACATTGTTTTAGGTGGGTCGCATTCCGGTAATGTTTCTGCAAAGGCAGTGGCCCAAGCAGGCCTGCTCGATGGTCTTTCCAGTGACTATGTGCCATCAAGCCTTCTCGATGCCGTTTTTCGCCTGGTGGATGAGCTTGAGATGTCGGTTCCGGATGCAACTCAGGTTGTAACGAAGAATCCTGCAGACATGGTTGGGCTCACCGATCGGGGTAGCATTACCTTGGGTCAGCGCGCCGATCTTGTCTGGGTGCGTCGGCTGCGGGGTGCTACACCGGTGGTTCGTCAGGTCTGGCGTCAGGGGGTGAGGGTCTGCTAAAAACCTGCTACTTGAAAATCTTTAGCTTGCTGTTTGTGGCCGGTACTTTAAGAAGTAGATCAGTAGCGCTACCAAAAGAACCATCATAGGAAGTACCGACACTATGTTAAGAATCTGCCAGCCTTGGGAGGTTACCAGCGCACCTGACCCAAGCGATGAGAGCCCCATCACAAAAAACACCCAGAAGTTAATAGCGCCTTGGGCCTTATCTCGTTCGGCGGGGTGATAAGCCTGCAAAGAGAAGCTTGTGCTTGCTGTGAATAAAAAGTTCCAGCCCACCCCGAGTACAAAAAGGGCAAGCGTGAACTGGTAGAGCTCGGTGCCTGAAAGAGCAATACCGATGCAAACCAAATTGAGAAAAACCCCAGTTAGCATGACTCTCACAGCGCCAAAGCGCTGAATAAGATGCCCGGTGAAAAAGCCAGGCGCAAACATTCCGATTACATGCCATTCAAGAACAAAGGCTGCATCGCTAAACGGCATGCCGCACACTTGCATGGCCAGTGGCGTCGCAGCCATTAACAGGTTCATCACACCATAGCCGAAGGAAGCACCAAGCACAGAGACAAGAAAGACGGGCTGACGCATGATGTCTGCAAGAGGTCGGTTGATGGGCTCTTGCTTGTCCGTTGTGTGGGATGTCAGACCCTGCGCCCTCAGTTGCTGCGTGGCTGGGTCTGCGGCGCCCTTAGTTTTGGCAGATTTCGCATCGTCTGAGAACTGAATACGATGCATAAGTAGAAGGGCAAGAAGGCCAACCAAGGTCAGCGAAAGGTACGATCCCGCGAAGTCCACTTCAAAAAGGTCTTTGGTGTGGGAGGCAAGGTTGGGCCCTGCCACAGCCCCAAGAAGCCCACCGGCCAAAACCCAAGATACTGCCTTGTCACGGAGCTCGGGGCTGGCAAGCTCGGCTGCCGCAAAGCGGTAGAGCTGCCCATTGGCCTGATAAAAGCCCGCCACAAAGGTTGCGAATACCAGGAGCCAGAACTGCCGGTACCAGACAGCCACCACACAAAGCGCAGCCGAAAAAATAGCAACCCAAATGCCAAGCTCAAAAGAGCGTTTTCGACCCAACTGCTTCTGTGTCTTGGCAACAAGCCCTGTTGAGGCAGCACCACCAACCACGTAAGCCATAATGGGAAGCGTGGCGAGCCATCCCATGGGAGCCATCGTTAGACCCACCAGGCCATTGACAGCAAGAAACAAAACATTATTTGTAAGAAACAAGCCCTGACAAAGGGCAAGCAAAATAAGATTGCGACGCATCATTTCAAATCAGCATAGCAGGTCTTAGGAGACGCCCATGGCTATTCGGCTTTATCACTTCCCTCAGTCAGGTCCCTCGTTTCGAGTTCGTATTGCCTTGGCCCTAAAGGGTCTGGACTACGAGCCTGTTCGTATTGATCTTTTGAAGCGTGAGAGTCACCCCGAGTATTACGACGTACTTAGCCCAGACGGACTTGTACCGTTACTTGAGATCACCGATGAGGAGGGTGGGCAGGCTCCTTTTCGTATTGGTCAGTCCATGGCCATTATTGAGTTTCTCGATGAGCGGTTTCCTGGTCCCCGTCTTCTTCCAGAAGACATCTTGTATCGCGCGCATCTTCGATCTTTGGCTCAGACTATTGCGTGTGACCTGCATCCCATCAATAATTTACGCGTTCTGCGTTACCTGTCGAGGCCTTTGGAGC
>JAURCW010000090.1 GCA_030828265.1 Burkholderiales bacterium
GACATATTGCGCCGCCAGCGGGGTAGTAAACCCCAGTAACGCCACCCGTTCCGATGGTAATAAATGTTTGCTGAGCTGACACAACAGGACTCACGACCGCAACCGCTAAGGCCGAGAGGAAAATCTTAAAGGTTCGTACTTTCATAGATGCCTCCTGAGAAAAATCAAAATTATTCATAACATAAGCTAGCTACCTTGGGTAGCCCGACTATCCCTTAAAGCCTTATCAAGACTGGCTGTAAGCATCGAGACCGCCTGGTCTATTTCCTGATTTGAAATAACAAGAGGGGGAGCCAAAAGCACATGATCGCCATAACGCCCATCGATGGTTCCGCCCATGGGGTAGCACATTAATCCATTCTCTAAGGCCGTGGATTTAAGTACAGCGTGAAGCTTATGGCTTGGCGGAAAGGGAGCCTTCGTATCTCTGTCTGCGACTAGCTCAAGACCTAAGAACAACCCGCGCCCACGAATGTCACCAACGTTAGGGTGCCCATCAAAGGCCTGGTGAAGCAGGTCAAAAAAATATCGGGATCGACGGCCCGTCTCTGCAAGCACATTCTCCTCGGAGAACACTCCCAAAACAGCCAATGCAGTTGCACATGCAATCGGGTGCCCCAAATACGTATGGCCATGCTGGAAAAAACCACTTCCATGCACGATGGACTCATGAATCGATTTGCTTACCATCAACGCTGCAATAGGCTGGTACCCCCCGCCTAGACCCTTGGCAATACAAACCATATCGGGGTCAATGGCTTCTTGCTCATAAGCAAACAAGCTTCCCGTACGCCCCATGCCACACATTACCTCATCAAGGATAAGTAAGATTCCATAACGACTGCAGATCTCACGAATACCTCGAAAGTAGTCTGGTGTTGGCGGAACGGCACCTAAGGTTGCCCCTACAACCGGCTCCACTACAAAAGCCAATACCCGGGATGGCCCTAGCTCAAGAATCTTATCCTCGAATTGTTTAACCAATCGGTTGGAGTAATCGTTTAGGGACTCTCCCTGTACGCGACCTCGGTACTCGTAACAAGCATCCACGTGCTCGGCGGGCATCAAGAGGTCTTTAAACGGCTCTCGTCTCCATGCATTGCCACCAACACTTAAGGCTCCTAAGGTATTTCCATGGTAACTCTGGCGCCTTGCAAGAAAAACAGTTCTCTGAGCCTCACCCCTCTCAATGGCAACCTGGCGAGCCAATTTAAGTGCGGCCTCAATACTTTCTGACCCACTGCTTACGAAATAGACGCGGTCGAGTCGCTGATTTGGATCGGAACCGAAAAAGGGAGCACTACCGACGAGCTTGTCAGCCAATTGCTCTGCCGGCTCGCTTGAAAAAAAACTGGTGTGAGCATAGGCAAGCTTATCAATCTGCGTATGCATTGCCTGAATGATGGTGGGATGCTGGTGCCCAAGAGCGCTAACCGCTGCGCCGCCACAGGCATCAAGATAGCGCTTACCTTTACGGTCAAAAAGCCAACACCCACTCCCACCTACTGCCTCGGCGTAAGTTTTGCGACTGTCGCGATGAAAGACGTGAGATTCCACCCGAAAACCCTCTCTGTAAGGTGTAAATTGGGGCCTCGCAAAAGCTTACTCTCAAACGTGCTGAATTTCCTATTACTTACAACGACCACCAAGCATGAAACCACCCATCACCACCCCCGTCATTCTCCCCGTCAATCAGGACATCCAGGAGCCCGCCGAGCTCGTCGCCGCCATTCGAGCGCGGCGCGGCGGGCCTCTGCTGAAGCTCGATCGAATGCTTCTCCACAGCCCCCCATTGGCGCAGGGCTGGAATGTCTACCTAGGAAAAATCCGCGAGGAGCTTCTTGTTCCTGCCCAACTTCGAGAGCTGGCGATGTGTGTCGTCGCCATTCTTAACAAGGCAGACTACGAATACGAGCATCATGCTCCTCTTTACATAAAGAACGGGGGAACACCTGCAAAGGCTGAAGCGCTGAAAAGCGTTGGACAACCCCTCTTTAACAAGTTGGTCTACACAGAACTGGAGCAGGCAGTGATTGCCCTGGCCTACGAAATGACGCTCCAGATTCGAGTGAACGAGAACCTTAAGAAACAGTTGGTGGGTTTAATAGGGACCCAGCAAATAGTTGAGCTTGCGGCCGTAGTTGCTTCCTACAACATGATCTCCCGTTTTCTGGTTGCACTAAATATTACGGAAGAAGACCATTTGCCATACCTAGAAAGTTGCCGAAGCCTGTAGTTATTAACGCACATGATTCTGCAAATAAAAGTTATTCACTCAAACAATAATAACCACCCAGCAGGCATTTCAGGCATCGTCAACGCCGCTCACCAGGTTTTGTATACCTTCATACGCAAAAGACCCGATGAAAATCGTGTATTCATTTGCCACTAGACAACTCGGGGTCTAAACTTAGAAGTATGAACGTATGGTTAAATCTCCAATAATTCCTCGCAATTGTAAAAAGCGAGACTGATTTCGGCTCCCTTGACGACATTAGTCAAAAGGTACTTGAATGGGTGGTGCAAAATTACGATGTTAAACAGTCTCTTTTTGTTCAGGCGATTGTTTTGGAATCTCGGGTTGCCTCCCCGGCAACTATTCACAAGTGTCTGGCTACACTTGATCGAACGGGCTTTTTACAGTTCACCACCGACCCGGAAGACGCTCGCCGTCGAATCGTGGCGCCAACCTCCAAAGCAAAAAAGACTTTTGATGCCTTAAGCAAACGGGTTGCCAAATGGGCGGCATCACAGTCGAAATAGAACACAAGGGAAGGTGCTTCCGAAGGGCTTGGATCGATAGTAAGTAGAGGCGTCGGTTAATAAGTCGCCGACTCGAAGCCCGCAATCGTGCACACCCTTTGAGGGCTTAAAGTAGTTACATTCCCCAAAACCAAAAGCGCACTCAATGGCCTTCGCCCCCAACCATCTTCAATTGCATGCCAATCTAAGTCAGCGCATTGTTATTCGACCCGACGACTACATTTGGGTTGACTCGCCTGCCGAGGGTGTTCGCCGAATGATGCTCGATCGCGACGGTGATGAAATAGGCCGAGCAACAAGTCTTGTGGCGTACGCACCTTCTTCGTGCTTTCCCAAGCACACACATGGGGGAGGCGAAGAGATTTTCGTCTTATCGGGCACATTTTCTGACGAGCATGGCCACTACCCAGAAGGCAGCTACATTCGCAACCCAATAGGCAGCAGTCACACGCCTCAAATAGGTGCTGATGGTGCATTGCTTTTTGTGAAGCTGTGGCAAATGCAGGAGGATGACGCCAAGCGCCAGGTCATGCAAACCAAAGATGCCAGCTGGTTCCAAGGCTTGGTAACGGGCCTAAAGGTTCTTCCATTGTATGAACACGGAACCGAGCATGCCGCGCTGGTTAGCTGGGCTCCCAACACACATTTCAACCGCCACCAGCATTGGGGCGGAGAAGAGATCCTTGTGCTTGAGGGAACGTTTTACGACGAGCACGGAAGCTATCCGAAGGGGTCGTGGCTTCGGAGCCCCCATTTAAGTCAACACCAGCCCTTTACGCGCGAGGATGGTGCCTTAATTTATGTAAAGACAGGGCACCTGCATACGCCCTCGTCATAGTTACCCTTTGCTAAGACATTGGGTAATTAAAAGTTCAGTCGCGAGAGGAAAAACGCAAACAGCGTTAGACCGCCAAAAATAACAATAAAAAGGATCGTAAGAACTGAAAATGTTGTGACAGTTTTTCTTTTCGCCTGGACGGCGCGGTTTGAGTTCATGAGTGTCCAATACTAGGCATATAAAGATGGGCAAACGGCCAACAAAGAGTAGCAGGCCAGACGAGCGCTAAAACCAATAGCCTTACGAAATACCTAGCCAAAGCACAGAAGATCCGCTAAATTGGTCACAGGTTAGCGTTCACAGACCACTCTTCTTTGTGAAACGTGGTGGAAATATCCATTTATAGCCTGTAGCGTGTTGTCTCCAAACTCGCCTCAGAGGTATCCAACGCCATGAAGCCTGCTGACTTTGGCCGTTTTGAGAAGTCCTTTACCTTCCACATGATGCGGGACTTTTTTCTGCTTCTTGTCTTGGTTGCCGCGGTGGAGATGGGCGTACGTTACGCCTCAATGACTTACGAGTTTAAAACAACCGAGCAGGAGAGGCTGAATAAGGCTGCCCAGCAGCTTGCAAACGACGTGAAGGCCATCATGCTGAACTCAGGCGGTCCGGTTGCGGCACAAACTGTGTACCCCATTTTAGATCGTAATTATCAAGGCCTAGGGCTTGCCATTGCCGTGGTGCCGTCGCCTGCCACGGTTGAGTCGATTCAGCAGACATTCAAATTCAAGCCTCTAGGCTTGCAGCCCAAGTGGGAGGCAGGGGAACACAAAGAAGCCTCAATAACGCTTCACGCCGAGCAGTTCTGTTTGGGATGTCATATTAAAGCGAAGGTCGGAGATGTTCTAGGAACGGTATCGGTACGAAGTTACCTTAAGCCCAAAGAAGACGCCTGGTGGAACGAGATGTCGCTGATGGCGTCTGCCTTAAGTATCAAGATTATTCTGCACACCATTGTTCTGTTCCTTCTTCTCAAGGTGCGAATGGAGCCACTGCTGTCATTAAGGTCCACAACCGCCGCTCTCGCAAAAGGGGTTATGAACTTATCTCCAAGGGCCACAGTGAAATCGACCGATGAGTTTGGAGAGCTTGCTGCCGACCTCAACCACTTCTTAGACCGGGTTAAGCTCATTGTTCACGATCTCGACAAAATCCTGAGTGAGGTCGTCAGCGCAGGGGAGCGTATTACCTTAATTAATCGCGAGCTTGAGCAACAAATTGATGGCCTGCGTGAGGCTGCTATTGAAAGTAACAACAGTGATGTGCAGCGTGCACTTCATTCGCAGCTCATTGCCGCCCGTGAGATGGGTTCGTTCGAGGTGATTGTTCAGACTCTCGATGAACTCGTCTCGGCCAAACTTCCCAACAACAAGGATGCACAAGACTTAAAAGACAAACTTGAGCAGCTTCGAGCAAGCTTTTTAAGAGTGTCGAATGTTGTGAAGGAGGTTACGCCCGCACCGGTACTCGTTGACAAAGAGGCAAGCCAATACCTTGCTTTGTCCCAAGCGCTTCGGGAAATGGCAATTCTTGAGGGGAGCATGCAGAAGGTTGCCGAGGCTGGAAGAACACTTGTCCAGCGGCTTGAGAATGGCAGAGGGTCTTAAGCGTAGCAATAGCTTTAAGTGAGGGGCCTCGTTTACTTTGTGGATGCCTTCTTCGCTCGGCAGGCGTCTGAGCAGTATTTCACGCTATCCCAGTTCTTCGCCCAGGCTTTTCGCCACGTCATCTCTCGGCCACAAACACTGCATGGTTTACTCGGCAGATAGCCTTTATTGCCTCTAAAAGAATCTTTACCTGGGGTCGCCATGGCTTCATTGGGCCTTACTTGTTCAAAA
>JAURCW010000089.1 GCA_030828265.1 Burkholderiales bacterium
CGTCGGCCAGGGGGTGGTCAGCCATGACATGCGGCAGAAAGTCTTCTTCGGAGAACTCGTAGAGCATGTCGTCAAACTTGGCGAGCCGCTCGGCTTGACTGCAGAAAACGAGAAGGGGCTTGGATTCCGAGACTTGCCCCGACCGAACCGCCTTACGAATTAGGCGGCAGGCATGCAGAAGTCGGTCGGGGGTGTTGAAATGAAAATCAACCGTTGTCACGTTCGGCCCGTAGGTAGGCCATGAGTAGGCCAACAGGACGGCCCGTTGCACCCTTTTGGGCGCCGCTCTTCCAGGCGGTGCCCGCAATATCAAGGTGCGCCCACTTGTAGGCTTTCGCAAAGCGCCACAAGAAGCACGCTGCGGTCACGCTTCCTGCCGCTCGACCGCCAACGTTGGCCATGTCGGCAAAGGGTGACTTGAGCTGCTCTTGGTATTCTTCTTCGAGCGGGAGGCGCCATACCGGGTCAAGCCCGTCTCGGCCCGCCTGAACGAGCGCCTGGGCAAGGCCATCATCCTCGGTAAAGAGCCCGGTGTTCACATGGCCAAGGGCCACAACACAGGCGCCGGTGAGCGTGGCAATGTCGATGACCGCCTCGGGTTTGAAGTTCTTTTCAACATAACTAAGCGCGTCACAAAGAATGAGGCGGCCTTCGGCATCGGTATTCAGAATTTCAACGGTCTGGCCTGACATGGTTTGAACAATGTCGCCCGGACGCGTGGCATTGCCACTGGGCATGTTCTCGCAGGTGGGAATAACGCCAATGACATTGCGCTTCAGACCCATCTCCGCTACAGCACGCATGACCCCCATCACCGTGGAGGCACCTGACATGTCGTACTTCATTTCATCCATGTCGCCCGGAGGCTTCAACGATATTCCACCGGTGTCAAAGGTGATGCCTTTACCCACTAGGACCACCGGGGCGTCCTTTGCGGTGCCGCCGTTGTGATGAATAACAATGAACTGAGGGGCCTGGGACGAGCCCTGAGCTACGGCCAAGAGCGCATTCATGCCCAGTTTTTCCATGGCAGGTTTGTCCAGCACCTCCACCTTGACCCGAAACTGGCGCGCAAGGCCTTTGGCCGTGGTGGCCAGGTAGCTAGGGGTGCAGATGTTAGGCGGTAGGTTCCCCAGGTCTTTGCTTAGCTCAATGCCGTTGGCCACGGCCTGGGCTTCGGAAATGATACGCGGCGCATCGGTGGGCCGCATATCACCCGGCAACAAAACCTCAACGGCTGAGAGGCTTGGTGCCTCGGGCCGTGCGGGCTTCGCGGCCTTGGCCGCGGCCTTGGTGTCCTCGGGCTTGGGCTCTTTACTGTCTTTACGCGTTTTGAACCGGTCAAATCGGTAGAGCACCTCGCGGCAGGCAAGCACATGGGCCTGAAGCCTCCAGTCGCCCGATCGATCACCCACCGTTAACTCGGTAAGAAACGATGAGACGCGCTTAACCCCTTTCAGCGGGACCATGGCGCGTGTGGCCGAGCGCACGGCCTCGGCATAGGCCTTTTCGTTAAAGCTCTCTTTGGGCCCGCAGCCGACCAGAAGGATGCGTGAGGAGGGGATGCCGTTTAGGTCGCGCACCAAAAAACAGCTGCCAAGCTTGCCGTCGAAGTCGCCCGCCTTGAGTAATTTCGCAATGGCGCCGCCAGAGACTTTGTCGACCACTCGGGCCGGCATGGTTAGCTCAACCCCGGCTGCCGTGGAGAAAAGCGCAACCCAGGCGCAGTCGGCCTGAGCCCTGTCAACCGGCTTATTACTAGCTGTAACAACAAGTTCCGGCCGCTGCTCAGCTGGGATTTTTGAGTCTTTGGAGACGTCTTTGGTGTCTTTAGTGGTTGCTGTGGTCATGACACAATGCCTTTTAGTGATGCTCGAAACTCTCCATTATAAAGTTTGTGATCGCATTTAAGTCTTTTCTCCAAGAAGTCCGCGGGATTGCAGGCGCCGTCTTCGCTGTTCTGCTGACCATTTTGGTCACCAGTTCGCTTATTCGGATGCTGGGCGCAGCTGCCTCCGACCGGGCTGATTCCGAGCTGGTGGTGCCGCTGGTGGCCTTTGCTGCCCTGCAGGCGCTACCCGTTGTGCTTGCGCTGACGGTCTACCTTTCTGTGCTTTTAGCGCTCACCCGAGCCTGGAAGGACTCGGAGATGGTGGTCTGGATGTCCGCGGGGCTTGGCCTTGGTCAGTGGCTTCGGCCTGTGGCCAGGTTTGTCTGGCCCTTTGCCCTGGCTACGGTGGCTTTAACTTTTATTGTCTCGCCTTGGGCCCAGCAGCAACTGGATGAGACCCGCCGAGAGTTCAGCCAGAGGCCTGAGGATCAGCGGCTGGATGCGGGCCGGTTTATGGAATCCCGCTCGGGTCAAATCGTTTTCTTTGGAGAAATGGCCTCCGACACTGAAAAAAGCCTCGGTCTTGTCTTTATTCGTGCGGAATCCGCTGGTCAGGAGGCCGTGATTCTGGCCTCCAAGGGAGAGATTCAGCCTCAGGAGGGCGGGGGCGCTTGGCTCTCACTGGCCCAGGGCACCCGTACCGACTTTAACCCGGTCGATCTTGAGACCCGACAGCTTCGGTTTGATGCCTATCGGCTTTTTCTCGACCGCTCGCCTGTCCCCGAGAAGGCGCCTCCATCTTTGCGTGCCTCCGGCCTGGTGGATCTTGTGGGGCTCTCGCGCCAAGGCGATCTTGCAGCTATGGCCGAACTCAGCTACCGCATTGGGCTCTGCCTCATGGCCCTTGCCATGCCTTTCTTTGCTATTCCTGTTGCGGTCACGAGTCCTCGCCTTGGTCGGTCACTGCATCTTATTTTTGGCGTGGTGAGTTTCATGCTGGCGATGAACAGTGTCACGCTTGTGCAGGCGCTGATTGCAGAGGGTCGGATGGCGATGTCGCTTGGCTGGTGGCTTACGCCCGCAGTGATAGCTGTCGTCACGGCGGGGCTCTTCTGGTGGCGGCAGCAACTGCGGCCTAATCCGCTTGGGCGACTTCTCCGGGCCTTGTTCCCAGGACGTTCTGTCGCCAGGAAATTTTTGGGATGACAACCCTTCGCCGTTACTTTGCAGGCCAACTCGTCCTACACATTGGCCTTGTTTTGGCTGGATTCGTTCTGCTCTTTGCGTTTGTGGACTCGGTCAGTGAGATTCGAAACCTTGGACGTGGTGGCTATACCCTTGAGCAGGCCTTGACGGTGGTGGTCTTTCGAATTCCCGGCATGGTCTACGAACTTCTACCTGTCGCAACACTCATTGGTGCCGTCTGGGCGCTGGCTCAGCTTGCAGCAGGCTCAGAGTTCACCGTGGCACGAGCCTCAGGCCTTGGCCCGCGCCAGGTGCTTGGGCTGTCCGCCTTTGTGGGTTTGCCCCTCGTGGCCTTTACGTTTTTTCTTGCTGAAGTTGTTCTTCCCGTCTCGGAAGTGGCGGCTGTTCGCACCAAGGCAAGTGCCGATGGTAGGCTGGGCTCGGGCTTCTTATCCTCCGGTTTTTGGATGCGCGACTATCCCACGGGTAGTGGTGAAGATCGTGTTCGAGTGCGCATGGTGAATTTGAACAGCATGGACCCGGACCGCAGGCTTCAGGGCGTTAGGCTCTACGAGTTTGGAGAACTCCTTACCTTGCGACGACTTGTTGAGGCCGAGTCGGCTGTCTTCCTTCGCGCCATTGCGCCCTCGGCCAATGCCCAAGAGGCCTCCATCTGGCGTCTTGAGGGCGTTCGCCTTACTGATTTTGCAGCCGATGGCCAGGTGACCCGCAGCCGGTTATCGAGCCTTGAGCTTCCCCTTTACCTTTCACCCGCGCGGCTCGGAGCCTTGATGGTCAAGCCTGAACAGATGTCGGCCCGTGAGCTTTTCTTGTACGTGGATTACCTTCAGGCGGGAAAGCAGGCCTCGGGTCGTTATGAAATTGCGTTCTGGAAAAAGATGATCTACCCGGTTGCGGTCTGGGTCATGCTGGTTTTGGCCCTGCCCGCCGCCTACATTCAGGCCCGCGGGGGTGCCTTGGGCTTAAAAGTGTTTCTGGCCATTGTGGCGGGTATTGGTTTTCATCTGGCCAACAGCCTATTTTCCCACCTTGGCTTGCTCAACGACTGGCCGGCCCCTATTGTTGCGGCCATTCCAAGTCTGCTTGCCCTCGCGGCGGGCCTTCTTATGCTCTGGCAGCTGCAACGACGCGCCTTCTAAAGGGCTTCAAAAGGTCTTTTTGACAGGGCTCTGCACGCCATGCCTTGAGGCTCTGGATACAATGGAAAGTTATGACGACATTCCAATGCAGGCTGCTTCCCTCCGAGAAGAGCTTCGAAGCACACGATCACGAAACCATTCTTGAGGCTGCCTTGCGCGCCCAACTCGTGCTTCCCTATGGCTGTAAAGATGGGGCTTGTGGCTCTTGCAAGGCTCGCCTTGTCGAAGGGGAGGTGGACTACGGCAACTACCAGGTTAAGGCCTTGCCCGAAGACGAGCGCGCCAAAGGATCGCTCTTACTTTGCCAGGCCAAACCCCGCTCCGACCTTCTACTGGAGGCTCGGGTGGTGTCGGCTGAGGGCATGATTCCCATTCGTAAGCTGCCTTGTCGAGTGGCGAGCATCGACTACCCCGCCCAAGATGTTGCTGTGGTTCGACTTCAGCTTCCCGCCTCTGAGCGTTTTCAGTTTCATGCGGGTCAATACATTGATATCTTGCTGAAAGACGGAAAGCGTCGAAGCTACTCCATGGCGAACTCTCCGCTTGAGGGTGACCAGGTTGAGCTGCATATTCGACAGACACCGGGCGGTGCCTTCACAGATGCTGTTTTTGGCCAGCCAACAAGCTCCGCGAATCCCGTGAAGCAAAAAGATATCCTGCGGTTTGAGGGGCCTTTGGGAAGTTTTTTCCTTCGGGAGGAGACGCGGCATCCCATTGTTTTTCTTGCAAGCGGCACCGGCTTTGCGCCCATTAAAGCCATTATTGAGTACGCCCGTGCTAAGAATTTTGACCCCCCCATGACCTTTTACTGGGGCGGGCGGCGCCCAAGCGACCTTTACATGATGGCGCTTGCTGAACAATGGGCTGCCGAGATGTCGCACTTCCGATTTATTCCTGTTGTCAGCGATGCCGAGCCGCAAGATGAATGGCAGGGGCGAACAGGCTTTGTGCACCAGGCCGTGATGCAAGACTTCCCCGACCTGTCGGGCCATCTGGTGTATGCCTGCGGGGCACCTGTGGTTGTTCGGGCAGCACAAAAAGACTTCATGGACCACTGCATGCTTCCCTTGGAGTCCTTCTTCTCGGACGCCTTTACGACGGCGGCCGACCTTGCTGCGCCGAAGTCTGAGCCCGCAAAGACCAGCTAAATTCGTTTGGGGGCCGCCTCGCCTCAGCAGCATGACAAGCATCAGGCGCTCAAGAGGCCCCTGATTCTCATTGCCTGTCAGTCGGTTGATTTCTATGGGGATGCCGCGGTCTGCCTGAGGCTTGCTCAG
>JAURCW010000032.1 GCA_030828265.1 Burkholderiales bacterium
GCCCTTGGCCCAGGCCCTCGCTTCTGATGGCATGCGTGTTCTGGCGCCGGATATTGTTGGCCGGGGCGACTCGGACTGGCTAAGCGACCCGCAGTACTACCGCATCGATCAGTACTGTCAGGATGTTCTCGCCATGGTTCGTCAACTTCAGCTTGGGCCTGTGTATTGGGTCGGGACTTCCATGGGGGGGCTGATTGCGATGACGATCTTGGGCGCCTTCTTTAAAGATCTGGCCGAGCAAGGCTGTTCGATTGAAAAGCTGGTGCTTAACGATGTGGGCGCCGAAATTCCTCATTCAGCTCTTTCGCGTATTGCGGACTATGTTGGGGATGCTATGGAGTCGTCATCCCGTGAGGAGGCTTGCGCGTTGATCCGCTCGCGTATGGTGAGCTTTGGTGCCCACACCGATGAGCAATGGCGACTTCTTACGGAGCCCGCCGTTCGCCAGCGTTCGGACGGCAAGTGGACTGTGAACTACGACCTCAAAATTGCGGAGCCTTTCAAGGCCCTTTTCGCACTTTCAGACGCCCGAGCTGCAGCCAATGCTGTGAATACCCGGGCCGCACCGATGACGCTTTGGCCACTTTACGAGGCGATTGCCTGCCCAACGCTTTTATTGCGCGGCCAACAAAGCGACCTCCTTCCTACCGAGGTAGCCGTTGCGATGACCCAGCGCGGCCCAAAGGCAAAGCTTATTGAGATACCTGGGGCAGGGCATGCCCCGAGCCTAGTCCCGCCAGAGCAGGTTGACATCGTTCGCCGTTTTCTAGGCGACGTTTCGTAATAGCAGGGCTCATGGTCCTGCCTTTCGGCAGGACCTGTACGAGCGAATCGCCTCGACTAGACAGCCGTCCCCGCCTTGGCAATCTCTTCAATACGAACGCGCCATTCGGCGGGGCCTGTCTCATGAACAGAGACCCCTTGGGAGTCGACGCCGACCGTGACGGGCATGTCTTCAACTTCGAATTCGTAAATGGCTTCCATGCCGAGATCTTCAAAAGCAAGTACCTTGGCCGAGCGAATGGCCTTGCTTACAAGGTAGGCCGCTCCGCCAACGGCCATGAGATAAGCGGATGCATGTTTCTTAATGGCTTCAATGGCAACAGGCCCGCGCTCTGCCTTGCCCACCATCGCAATAAGCCCTGTCTGCGCGAGCAGAGTCTCGGTGAACTTGTCCATACGGGTGGCTGTGGTGGGACCGGCTGGGCCGACGGCCTCGCCCGCAATGGGGTCCAGCGGCCCAACGTAATAGATAACCCGGTTGGTCAGGTCGACTGGGAGCTTTTCACCTTTGGCAAGCATGTCGCAGATGCGTTTATGCGCCGCATCACGTCCTGTTAAGAGCTTGCCCGAGAGCAAAAGCCGCTGCCCAGGCTTCCAGCTCTGAACCATACTGGGGGTCAGCTTATTCAAGTCCACCCGGGTTGAAAGCTTGGTGTCCGGCGCCCAGTTCACCGTTGGCCAGTCAGAAAGCTTGGGTGGCGTTAATACGGCTGGACCGGAGCCGTCAAGCGTGAAGTGAATATGTCGCGTTGCAGCGCAGTTGGGAATGATGGCCACGGGAAGGTTGGCCGCATGGGTGGGGTAGTCCATGATTTTCACATCGAGCACAGTGGTTAGCCCACCAAGGCCTTGTGCACCAATGCCCAGTTTGTTAACCGCCTCGTAGATGGCGACTCGCAACTTTTCAATATCGGTCTGTGGTCCCCGGGAGAGAACTTCTGCCATGTCCACAGGCTCCATGAGTGATTCCTTCGCAAGCAGCGCGGCCTTTTCAGGCGTGCCGCCAATACCAATACCCAGAATTCCAGGTGGGCACCAGCCCGCACCCATGGTGGGTACCATCTTCACAACCCAGTCTAGGACGCTGTCGCTTGGGTTGAGCATGCCAAGCTTGGCCTTGGCTTCGCTGCCTCCACCCTTGGCGGCGCAGATCACCTCGATCTCGCTGCCTTCAATAATCTCGTAGTGAATCACCGCAGGTGTGTTGTCCTTGGTATTTTTTCGAAGGCCAGCAGGCTGGGCAAGAACAGAGGCACGCAGAGGATTCTCGGTGTTGTTGTAGGCTTGGCGAACGCCCTCATTCACCATGTCGGTGACGCTCATCGTTGCCCCTTCCCAGCGCACATTCATTCCCACCTTTAAGAAAACTGTTGCAATTCCAGTGTCTTGGCAGAGTGGGCGATGACCCTCCGCACTCATGCGGCTGTTTGTCAGAATCTGTGCAAGGGCATCCTTCGCCGCTGGGTTCTGTTCTTTGTCATAAGCCCGACCAAGCGCCTGCACGAAATCGGTAGGGTGGTAATAGCTTATAAATTGAAAGCTATCGGCAATGCTTTGAATGAAATCGTGCTGTGCAATGGGCTTCATGGTGTGACGCACTCCTCAAAATGGCGTAAATTTATTGAACTACGTTATCAAAACTATTATTTATTTCGACTTAGGAGGAGCCCTAGATGTCATCAAGCCAAATTGAGTCCGTCATGCATGAGGACCGCATTTTTAACCCCCCCGTCGATTTTGCTTCAAAAGCTCGTATTCCAAGTATGCAGGCCTACAACGAGCTTTGCGCCGAGGCTGACAAAGATTACGCAGGCTACTGGGCAAGGCTTGCCAAGTCTGAGCTGCTTTGGCACAAGCCTTTCACCCGTGCACTCGATGAGTCTCAGGCACCGTTCTACAAGTGGTTTGACGATGGCCTGTTAAACGCCTCGTACAACTGTCTTGATCGGAACTTACAAAACGGTAATGCCAATAAAACGGCGGTGATCTTCGAGGCCGACGATGGCAAAGTGACCCGAGTGAGCTACCAGGAACTGCACGACCAGGTCTGTCAGTTTGCCAATGGCATCAAGTCACTCGGCTACAAGAAAGGTGACAGGGCGCTTATTTATATGCCCATGTCGGTTGAGGGCATCGCCGCGATGCAGGCCTGTGCTCGGCTCGGTGTTATTCATTCTGTGGTTTTTGGTGGTTTCTCAGCCAAGAGCCTTCAAGAGCGGGTCGTCGACGCCGGTGCGACCTTGGTGATTACCGCCGATGAGCAATGCCGGGGGGGGAAATCCATTCCCTTGAAACCTGCGGTCGATGAAGCCTTCGGTATGGGGGGCTGCGAGGGCGTAAGGCACGTGATTGTGTATCAGCGTACGGGGGGGACGGTTCCCATGACGGCGGGCCGTGACATCACCATGGCGGACCTGGTGAAGGGGCAGGGGACGACCTGCGAACCCGAGTGGGTTGAGGCAGAGCATCCTCTGTTTATTCTTTACACCTCGGGTTCAACCGGTAAGCCTAAGGGTGTACAGCATTCCACAGCGGGTTATCTGCTGCATGCCATTCTCACCATGCAGTTTACGTTTGATATTCGCGCTGAAGACATTTTCTGGTGCACGGCTGACATCGGCTGGGTGACAGGTCACACCTACATTGCCTACGGCCCCTTGGCCACGGGCGCAACTCAGGTCGTCTTCGAAGGTGTTCCAACCTATCCCGATGCAGGCCGATTCTGGAAGATGATTCAAGACCATAAGGTCTCCATTTTCTACACCGCGCCAACTGCCATCCGTTCACTTATTAAGGCAGGCGAGGCCAGCCCAGAGTGCCATCCCACGAAGTACAAGCTTGACTCACTTCGTCTCTTGGGTTCCGTTGGTGAGCCCATTAATCCAGAAGCATGGATGTGGTACCACAACAATGTGGGTGGAGGCCGTTGCCCTATTGTTGACACCTTCTGGCAGACCGAAACCGGTGGCCATGTCATTACGCCGATGCCTGGGGCAACACCGCTGGTCCCTGGTTCTTGCACACTGCCATTTCCGGGTGTTCAGGCGGCCATCGTTGATGAAACAGGAAACGACCTTCCCAATGGTCAGGGCGGCATTTTGGTGATTAAAAGGCCATGGCCATCCATGATTCGCACAATTTGGGGCGACCCCGATCGCTTTAAGAAAGCCTATTACCCCGAGGAGCTCGGCGGTCGTCTCTACCTTGCGGGCGATGGCTCCATTCGCGATAAGGACACGGGCTATTTCACCATCATGGGCCGAATTGACGATGTTTTGAATGTGTCGGGTCACCGTATGGGCACCATGGAAATCGAGTCCGCTTTGGTTGCGAATTCCCTAGTGGCGGAAGCCGCTGTGGTGGGGCGTCCCGATGACACCACGGGGGAGGCTATTGTGGCCTTTGTTGTTCTGAAACAGTCCCGCCCCACGGGGGATGCGGCAAAGGCTCTGGCAACCGACCTACGAAATTGGGTGGGCAAGGAAATCGGCCCCATCGCCAAGCCGAAGGAAATTCGATTTGGGGACAATCTGCCAAAAACCCGGTCTGGGAAAATCATGCGTCGACTCTTGCGAACACTTGCCAAAGGTGAAGAAATCACGCAGGACGTCTCGACGCTTGAAAACCCGGCCATCCTTGAGCAGCTTAAGCAGCCCATTTAGAAGGTCTGAGTTACACTAGCGCTTTCCCTCGCTCCGCATTAAGTCTGTTCCTCGCGAAGCCTTTGCGTAGGCGGGGGTGCCGATGGACTGCGGAGAGATGGATGAGTGGTTTAAGTCGCACGCCTGGAAAGCGTGTATAGGTTAATAGCCTATCGGGGGTTCGAATCCCCCTCTCTCCGCCAATTCTTAAGTTGAAACATGAACACTGAGCAGGCTAAGCGCGTGCTCGAAGCAGCCCTGCTAACGAGCCACGACCCTCTACCTATTGCATCTTTATCGCGTCTTTTCGAAGAAGAGATCGATGAAGAAACCTTAAGACTGTTGCTTGACGACCTGCGTCGCGACTGGTCCGACCGTTCCTTGGAGCTTGTTCCGCTGGCCTCCGGCTGGCGGTTTCAAACCCGCCCCGAGATGACTGTGTATTTCGATCGGCTTCGCAACGAAAAGCCGCCCAAGTATTCGCGTGCCGCTCTTGAAACGCTTGCAATCATTGCCTATCGTCAGCCGGTTACCCGCAGCGACATTGAAGATATTCGTGGTGTGGTGGTAGCCTCCACCGTCTTAAAGTCACTTGAAGATCGTGGTTGGGTCGAAGTTATTGGTCAGCGTGATGCACCCGGAAGGCCATCGCTTTATGGAACAACCCGCCAGTTCTTGGATGACTTGGGTCTGCGTTCCCTTGAGGAACTGCCTGCGCTGGAAGAGGGCTGGTCAGAGGCCGCAAGTCAAATGCTTTTGCAGGCTTCGCAAGAGCCCAGTTAGAGCCACACAGCACTTAGTACGCTTTTAGGAAGACAGAAGACTTATGTCGAACAATGAATTGCATGACCCCAGCTTTGAGCCCAACGATTGGTCTGACAGCCAGGAAGATGATGAGCAGCCCGCTCAGGGCGATGACACGCAAGCCGATCAGCTGGACGATGGTCAGCCCGATGCGGTGGAGCAGCTTCTTGAAGGCGACCCCGTTGCCGACGCAGAGCTTCCAAGCTTTGTAAAAGAGCTACCGGAGGCCGCTGAGACAAGTTTTCTTGCCAAGCCCTCTAGCCTCGATTACGACCCGCCCAAGCTTCACAAAGTGCTTGCTGATGCCGGAGTTGGCTCGCGCAGGGAAATGGAAGAGCTGATTCTTGCGGGTAGGGTCTCGGTTAATGGGACGCCTGCCCATATTGGTCAGCGGATTTCACACCGTGACCAGGTCAAGGTCAATGGCAAGCCCATCCGTATTCGGGTGACGCCGCCGCCTGTGCGAGTGCTGGCTTACCACAAGCCGGCTGGCGAGATCGTGACGCGGTCGGATCCACAGCAGCGGGTCACGGTGTTTAAGCGCCTGCCACCCGCGAAGGTGGGGCGCTGGATCACTGTTGGACGATTGGATGTTCCGACCGAGGGCCTGCTTTTGTTCACGACTTCGGGCGAGCTTGCGAATCGGCTCATGCATCCGCGCTCGGAGGTCGAGCGTGAGTACGCAGTTCGTGTTCTTGGGGAGCTTTTGCCCGAGGCTGAGCAAAAGCTTCTTGAGGGGGTTGACCTTGGAGACGGGCCCACTGCGCGCTTTGACAAGCTTGAGCCTGCAGGAGGTGAGGGAGCCAACCGCTGGTATCGAGTGGTTATACGTGAGGGTCGTAATCGTGAGGTACGCCGCATGTTTGAGGCAGTTGGGCTCACGGTGAGTCGCCTTTTGCGAGTGCGATACGGAAGTATCGCGCTGCCTTCTACTTTACGTCGTGGGCAGTCTGCCGAGCTGACAGATGAACTCGTGAAGTCACTCATGGCCTCGGTCGGGCTCAAGCCGCCCGCCGTAGCAGGCGGTAACGGGCGGCGGACAGGCCGGGCTCGTCCGGGCCCCGCAGGCAACAACGTGCAGGGTAATCGTGGCAACAAGGCCCCGTGGCAAGAGCCGCGTGGCGCTGAAGATCGCCGCTTTCAGCCCGGAGACCACCCTCTCGAGATGGATGACCCTCCTCAGCAGCACCCTGACGATGACTGGCAGCCCTCTGGTCCGAATGCTCACCTGTCCCAGCTTGCTGGCCCTGTGAAGCACAAGCAGGGGGCTAAGCGGCCGAATCCCTTGCAGACCACCTGGGGGTCCACCAAGCCCACGGCAACGCTCTCCGCGCCCCAGCGAAACGGCCCGCCAGCCGGGGCGGGCCGTGGTGGGCCGAAGAAGAACCGGTCGCGTTCAGGCGCTCGACGCAAGGGGCCAATGGCCTAAGCTTTGCTTCTCTGGCCCCTATTTTTCATTGGAGGTCTATTGCCAAGATGGCCTGGATTCAGTAGAATTCAGATGTTTCGCGAAGAAATGGGCTCCACAGAGCCCATTTTTTTTTGAGTTTCAGACTTATCGATTGCAAAGAGTTTTAAGAAGGTTTTCATGAATCAGTCTTCAGCCGCCGTCACGTCCGATCTCCAGGCCATTGAGTCCCTGGCGGCAGACCTCGGCTACGAAGTCATTGATATTGAACACTCTTCAGGCGGCTTATTGCGTGTCTACATCGACATGCCCGAGGCCGATCGGCTTATCAATGTTCAAGATTGCGAGCGTGTCTCGAACCATCTGGTGCATGGGCTGCCTGTCATGGGGGTTGATTTTCAACGCCTCGAGGTCTCCTCGCCCGGGATGGATCGAAGGCTCACTAAGCCCAAGCACTTTCGACAGTTTCTTGGATGCGAGGTGAAACTCAAGCTGCGTCAAGCCTTGTCAGGCCGGAAGAACTTCCATGGTCAGCTTGCTGCGGCCGACACCGGCACCTCTACGGTGAACAGCGCCAGCGGGGCACAAGAGCAAGACGAGCGGTTTTTTTTAATTTTCCAGGCGGACGACGGTAGCGAGCAGCAGCTTGATTTCCTCGTCTCCGATATTGATCAGGCACGGCTAGTGCCACAACTACCTTTCAAGGAGAGAAGGCCATGAGCCGAGAGATCCTCATGTTGGCCGATGCGCTGGCACGCGAGAAGAATGTTGATCGCGAAATCGTTTTTCAGGCGCTTGAATCTGCGCTTGCGTCTGCCACAAAGAAGCAATTCACCGACGAGGTGGATGTGCGAGTGGCCATTGATCGTGAGTCAGGTGACTACGACGCCTTTCGACGATGGCTGGTGGTTCCGGATGGGGAGCTCGAAGACCACGACATTCAGACCATCCTGACGGAGGCCCGTAAAGAAATTTCAGACATCGAGGTCGGTGACTACATCGAGGTCGAGATGGAGGCAGTCCCCTTCGGCCGTATCGGCGCCCAAGCGGCTAAGCAGGTGATCTTGCAAAAGATTCGCGAGGCCGAGCGAGACCAGATTCTCAAAGACTTCCTTGAGCGTGGCGAAGTAGTCATTAACGGAACTATCAAGCGGCTTGAGCGCGGCGATGCCATCGTTGAGGCCGGGAAAATTGAGGCACGGCTTCCGCGCGACCAGATGATTCCCAAAGAGAACCTACGACCTGGCGATCGTGTGCGCGCCTACATGTTACGAATCGATCGAACCGTTCGGGGTCCGCAGATTATCTTGTCTCGAACCGCGCCTGAATTCATCATGAAGCTCTTTGAGTTAGAGGTTCCTGAGATTGAACAGGGGCTCATGCAGATCAAATCTGCCGCCCGAGACCCTGGTATCCGAGCAAAAATCGGTGTCTTTACCAGCGATCGTCGCATCGACCCCATTGGTACCTGCGTCGGAGTACGTGGTAGCCGCGTTCAGGCCGTGACGCACGAGCTTGCGGGCGAGCGTGTTGATATTGTTCTTTGGTCCGAGGATCCGGCGCAATTTGTTATAGGTGCCCTCGCGCCGGCCAATGTCAGCTCCATTGTTGTTGATGAAGAGCGGCATGCTATGGATGTTGTGGTTGATGAGGCGGAACTTGCTGTTGCGATTGGCCGAGGCGGACAAAACGTTCGTCTTGCGTCCGACCTAACAGGCTGGCAAATTAACATCATGACCTCCGATGAGTCGGCGGAGCGTACAGAGAAAGAAAAGCAGACCCTGCTTGCCTCTTTTATGGAAAAGCTTGACGTTGACCAGGAAGTGGCAGAGGTTTTGGTTGAAGAGGGCTTCTCGAGCCTTGAAGAGGTGGCCTATGTCCCCATCGCCGAGATGCTCGAAATTGAAGTCTTCGATGAAGACACGGTGAATGAACTTCGAACCCGAGCTCGTAATGCGCTCCTAACGGAAGAGATTGCAAAAGAAGAAAAGCTTGGCACCACGTCAACAGACCTTCTTGATCTTGAGGGCATGACCCACGACCTTGCCAGTCGTCTTGCTGATGCGAAGGTCTTTAGCCGTGACGACCTTGCAGAGCTTGCAACCGATGAGCTCTCTGAAATGTCTGGTCTGTCTGACGAAGAGTCTGCAGCACTCATTATGAGAGCGCGTGAGCACTGGTTTAACGAGCCAGCTGACTCGTCTGCTGAAGGAGGTACCCCCACCCATGGCCACTAGTCGTGTTGAAACATTCGCTTCCGAGTTAAAACTTGATGTCGACGTGCTGCTCGAGCAGCTGAAGACTGCGGGCGTCGATAAGTCCTCGGGCGCCGATCTCATTTCCGAGTCTGACAAAGAGAAGCTGCTTGAGGCCTTACGTAAGGCGCACGGCGGCGTGGGGGATGCCCCCCGTCGGAAAATCACCATCACCAAGCGTCAGACTTCTGAAATTCGTCAGGCCGATCCATCGGGCAAGTCGCGAACCATTCAAGTTGAGGTGCGTAAGAAGCGTGTCTTTGTTAAGCGAGACGAGCAAGAGTCCACCGAGAAGCCCGCAGTCGATGCTGCCCCGGTGCTCTCTGAAGAGGAGATACAAGAGCGCGAGGCCGAGGCCCTTCGACAGCGTGCCTTGCTAGAGAGACAAGAAGAGGAGCGGCTCGCAAAAGCTAAGGAGGAGGCTGAGAAGGCCGATAGGCTGGCTGCAGAGCAAGAAAAAGCAACTGCCCCGGTCTCTGAAGAGACCGATGCTGTTGCCGAGCCTTCTGCGCCTTCCGACGAAGACGCTACCGACTCGGCAACCACCAAGAAGTCCAAGGTGCGCAAGGTTTCGGCCAGCGAGGTTGCTGACCAGCAGGCGACTGAGGCTCGTAGGGCAGTTGAGGATGAGGTCGCTGCCATTAATAAACTCATGGAAGCAGCCCGCACCGGTAAGCTTGCAGCCACAGTAAAGGCTGAATCTGAAAAGCCCGCTGCGAAAGACGTTAAAGACAAAGAGGCGACCGAGAATAAGACCATGACCCTTTCCAAGGCTCCCAAAAAGCCTGGAGAAGAGTCCTCGGACAAGCCCAAAGACA
>JAURCW010000165.1 GCA_030828265.1 Burkholderiales bacterium
GCATCGCGCATAGCATTAAGCATGCAACGCCTAGGGCCATCTTGATCAGGTGCTGTCATGTGGAAGGCATCGCCTGAAAAACCCACGCCTGCCAGCTCGGCGTAAATGTTTGCATCTCGGGCCCTTGCATGCTCATACTCTTCAAGCACCATAACGCCCGCCCCTTCACCCAACACAAAGCCATCACGATCCTTATCCCAAGGACGTGAAGCCGTTGCAGGATCGTCGTTGCGAGTGGACAAAGCTCGGGCCGCGGCAAACCCGCCAATACCCAAGGGAGAGATGGTGGACTCCGCTCCACCCGTGACCATAACCTCTGCGTCACCGGCTTGGATCAATCGGGCGGCCAGGCCAATGCTATGCAGACCTGTCGTGCAGGCAGTTACAGCGGCAAGATTAGGGCCCCTCAGGCCCCTAAGAATGCTCAGGTGTCCGGAGATCATGTTGATGATGGACCCTGGAACGAAAAAGGGCGAAATACGGCGAGCACCCTTTGCCGTGTAATCGGCATGCGTTTCTTCGATGAGAGGGAGCCCGCCAATGCCGGAACCCACCATGACCCCGACACGCTCGGAATTAACCTCGGTAATCTCGAGGCCACTGTCGTCAAGAGCCTGAAGCCCGGCGGCAATGCCATAGTGGATGAAGGTATCCATGTGGCGCGCCTCTTTTGCAGGCAGGTAGGACTCAACGTTGAAATCCTTTACCTCTCCCGCAAAATGAACAGGAAGCACAGTGGCATCAAACCGTGAAACGGTTGCGATGCCCGAGCGGCCAGCCACAATGGACTCCCAAGCCGACTTGACGGAGTTACCCACAGGGCTAATACAGCCAAGCCCCGTGACAACCACCCGCCTGCGATGACTATTGACTTGCATCGTTGAAAGGAAAATGGGGCAGCCTGAGGACGCTCAGGTGCCAGACGCCGGAAGGCTGACTATTTCTGGAGATTGGCGTTGACGTAGTCAATGGCCTGCTGGACGGTGGTGATTTTCTCGGCCTCTTCGTCGGGAATCTCGCACTCGAAGGCATCTTCCAGGGCCATGACAAGCTCCACAGTATCCAAAGAATCTGCACCCAGGTCATCTACAAACTTGGACTCGTTTTTTATATCTTCAAGCTTTACGCCCAGCTGCTCCGACACAATTGCTTTGACGCGCTTTTCAATGTCTTCCATGGTTTTTCCCTTTTAATCCTGACGGATTTTCAAATTAAGCGAGGCGATTGTATCAGGACATCACCATGCCGCCGTTGACGTGCAGGGTAGTTCCCGTAATGTAAGAAGCTCCTTCAGAACACAAAAAGACAACAGAAGAGGCAATATCGAGGGGAGATCCCAGCCGTTGAAGAGGAATTTGGTCAACGAGCGACTTAACTTGCTCCTGCGACAAGGCATCGGTCATGTCAGTTTGAATAAATCCAGGGGCGATGCAGTTCACCGTAATGCCCCGACTCCCCACCTCACGCGCAAGCGACCTACTCAGCCCCCCGAGGCCGGCCTTCGAGGCCGCGTAGTTCATCTGCCCCGGGTTACCGCTTGTGCCAACGACCGAGGTGATGTGAATGATGCGCCCCCATCGAGCCTTAACCATAGGCTTGAGTACCGCGCGGTCAAGCCGGAAAGCCGCAGTGAGGTTGGTGTCAATAACGTCCTGCCATTCATCGTCCTTCATACGAAGGGCAAGGTTATCTCGGGTGATGCCTGCGTTGTTAACCAGGATATCAAGCCGGCCGTGGGTTTTTATGATTTCAGCCACTGCTGCCTCGCAGGCCCCGGGCTCGTTTACGTTAAGGCATAGACCCTTCCCGGGTACTGGCATCGTCGCAAGGGCCTCCCCGATAGCCTGCGCCCCCGTGCTTGAAGTGGCAGTACCAATGACCAGATGGCCCTGCCCCGCCAGGGCCAGGGCAATGGCTTGTCCGATGCCTCGGCTTGCTCCTGTGACCAGCGCAATCCGCGCCGAGTTTACTGTGAGGTCTGTCATACGACTCGAAGGCTTTCTAAAGTGCTTTGAAGGGACGTCTCATCTGTAATGTTAAGGGCTTGGGCCGAGGGTGCAATTTTTTTAGTCAGGCCAGTAAGAACCTTGCCGGGGCCACATTCAACAAAATGCGTGACTCCCTGGTCCACCAATGAACGAATGGTTTGCACCCAACGCACCGGGCTCATGGCCTGTCTGCTTAACAACTCCGCAAGCGATTCGGAGGCCCGCATGGGTTGCGCTGTAAGGTTGTGCCAGACAGGGCAGGACGGAGCTGCAAACGATACACCTGCAAGTCGTTCTCGAAGCTCTCGTGCCGCAGGCTCCAAAAGGCTACTGTGAAAAGGGGCTGAAACAGGCAGGGCGAGGGCGCGCTTTGCGCCTGACTGCTTAAGTTCATCACAAGCAAGGCTCACAGCCTGCGCATGCCCAGCAATCACAGTCTGATCGTCGGAATTAAAATTGACCGCCTCGACCACCGCACCTGGCTTCGATAAGACCTTGCAGACTGCATCGACCTTTGTACCGTCAAGCCCAAGGATGGCGGCCATAGCTCCAACACCAGGCGGCACTGCCTGCTGCATAGCCTGCGCCCGAAACTGCACAAGCCGAACCGCCTCGGTATCGTCAAGTGCGCCTGCGGCAACCAGGGCGGTGTACTCGCCTAAGCTATGCCCTGCAAAGTCACTTGGAGTAGGACCCCCAGCCTTCTGGTAAGCGCGAAAGAAGGCGAGACTACTGGCAAGCATGATGGGCTGGGTGTTGACAGTGAGGTTAAGCTCCTCGGCGGGACCATTGGCGATGAGGGCAGCAAGATCTTGGTTGATGGCCGCTGAAGCCTGCTGCATCAACCTCTCAACATTCGGATTACCCTTAAAGCCTTCTAACATTCCCACCGATTGGGAGCCCTGGCCGGGGAAAAGAAAAGCAATTCGCATAGGCGTGAGAACCCTCCTTGAACGTCGTTACTTCAGCTAAAGTCGGAGCGCCACGGCGCCCCAGGTAAAGCCCCCACCGACCCCTTGAAGTAGCACTGTCTGCCCGGCTTGCAGACGCCCGTCGCGGCGCGCCACGTCGAAAGCAAGCGGCACGGAGGCAGCCGAAGTGTTGGCATGCTGGCCAACCGTGGCAACAAGTCGAGACTCGGGGATTTGAAGCCGCTTGCCC
>JAURCW010000078.1 GCA_030828265.1 Burkholderiales bacterium
CACCGACTTCTTTCACCGCTACGAGGACGCCCCCCTTCTAATTGTGAATACGGCGGCACTGAACCCCATCGACCGCGAAGACGACTTTGAGGCTTTGGTTCAGCAGATCGTCCAGTTGCGCGGGCGCCGCACCTATTTCAATCTGAATGTCTGAATGAAGATCGTTCACACCATCGCCGAGTTACGCGCCCAGCTTCGAGGTCAGCTAAGAACGGCCTTTGTTCCCACCATGGGCAATCTGCACGAGGGCCACTTATCCCTTATGCGCGTTGCAGCCAAGCATGGCGACCCGGTGGTTGCCTCCATTTTTGTGAACCGGCTTCAGTTTGCGCCCCACGAGGACTTCGACCGTTACCCGCGCACCCTGCAGGACGATGCTAAGAAGCTTGAGGCCGAGGGCGTATATGTGGTTTTTGCTCCTGATGAGAAGGAGCTTTACCCCGAGCCGCAGGAATTTCGAGTTCGACCCCCAGAGAACCTTGGAGACATTCTTGAAGGTGAGTTTCGCCCTGGGTTTTTTGTGGGGGTCACCACCGTGGTTCTTAAGCTCTTTCAGTGCGTCAGTCCCCAGGTGGCCGTCTTTGGCAAGAAAGACTATCAGCAGCAGATGATTATTCGGCGAATGTGCCAGCAGTTTGCCTTGCCAACCAGCATCGTTTCAGCCCCCACCATTCGGGACGAGGACGGGCTTGCACTCTCCTCGCGGAATCAATATTTATCGGTAAAGGAGCGAGAAGAAGCACCTTGGCTTTACCGGCTTCTTACCCAGACCGCCAATGCACTTTCCCAGATGCGGGCCGATCATTCGCTAAGTCTAGACGCCATTGCAGAGCTCGAAAAACAGGCGGCTAATGAGTTAAGGCACCGCGGGTGGGCACCTGATTATTTTGCAATCCGACGTCAGCTGGATTTAAAGCCTCTCGAGCAGATTGATCTCACGGGGGGCTTGCAGCCCCCCCCCGAGCCACAGATGGTTGTTCTTGCCGCCGCCCGGCTCGGGCAGACGCGGCTTATTGACAACCTTGAGGTGACGTTCGCTTAGCAGATTAACTTAGCGGATTAAAAGTGCGACTAAAACACTGGCCAGAAAGACAACCCCCATCACCAATAGCAAGGGCTTGCGTGGTTTTTCCTGATCGGTATTCATAGAACGCTCTTTAAAAGTTTGCCCATCTCCGATGGGTCTTTAGTGGTTTTAATTCCGCAGGCTTCCATGATTTCGAGCTTCGCCTGAGCCGTGTCGGCGCCGCCTGAAATAAGCGCACCGGCGTGACCCATACGCTTTCCCGGTGGCGCGGTAACGCCGGCAATAAAGCCGACGATTGGCTTTTTCATATTGTCTTTGGCCCACTGAGCAGCATTCACCTCGTCCGGCCCACCAATTTCACCAATCATAATCACCGCGTCGGTGTCGGGGTCGTCGTTAAACATTTTCAGAACATCGATGTGCTTGATGCCGTTCACGGGATCCCCGCCAATGCCCACGGCAGAGGACTGACCAAGGCCCAGTTCTGTGACCTGGCCCACGGCCTCATAGGTTAAGGTGCCCGACCTTGAGACAATGCCAATGCGCCCCTTGCGATGAATATGGCCTGGCATGATTCCAATTTTAATTTCCTCGGGCGTAATAAGGCCGGGACAGTTCGGACCAAGAAGTAAGGTTTTACTGTTGGCCTCCTTCATCTGATTGCGAACCATCATCATGTCGCGAACGGGAATACCCTCGGTGATGCAAATCACCAGGTCAAGATCGGCCTGCACGGCCTCCCAGATGGCATCGGCCGCACCAGCAGGCGGCACGTAAATAACCGAGACGGTTGCGCCTGTCTGCGCTTTGGCTTCTTTCACTGAAGCGTAAATGGGAATGCCTTCGAAGTCTTCGCCTGCGCGCTTGGGGTTCACACCGGCCACAAAACAGTTCTTCCCATTCGCATAATCGCGGCACATGCGTGTATGAAACTGTCCTGTCTTACCAGTGATGCCCTGGGTAATGACTTTGGTGTCTTTATTAATGAGAATTGACATAGTTGTTTCGTCCCTGTTCAGCGCGCCGCAGCCACGACTTTTTCGGCGGCCTCACCCATGGTGTTGGCCGAAATAATGGGCAGACCGGAGTCGGCCAGAATCTTCTTGCCCTGGTCTTCGTTGGTGCCCTTCATGCGAACCACCAAGGGCACTTTGAGCCCAACGGCTTTGGAGGCCGATACAACCCCTTCGGCAATCACATCGCAGCGCATAATGCCGCCAAAGATGTTCACCAAAATAGCCTCAACCTTAGGATTGCCAAGCATGATCTTGAAGGCCTCGGTCACCTTCTCAGTGGTGGCACCACCGCCAACATCAAGAAAGTTGGCGGGCTCGCCACCGAAAAGCTTAATGGTGTCCATGGTGGCCATCGCAAGGCCGGCACCGTTAACCAGGCAGCCGATGTTGCCGTCGAGTTGAATGTAGGCAAGGTCAAACTTGCTGGCCTCAATTTCCGCAGGATCTTCTTCATCGAGATCGTGAAGCTCAACAATCTCTGGGTGTCGAAACAAAGCGTTGGAATCAAAGTTCCATTTCGCATCCAGCGCGATGACCTTGCCATCGCCGGTAAGAATAAGTGGATTGATCTCAGCAAGCGAGGCATCGGTTTCCCAGAAGGCCTTGTAGAGGCCTTGAATAGCCTGGCGCGCCTGGGCAATTGAGGAGGGAGGAATGCCAATGGCTGCCGCAAGCTCATCCACCTGGGCATCGGTGCAGCCCTTGAGTGGGTCAACAAAGGTCTTGTGAATCTTCTCGGGTTCGGTCTCGGCCACGTGCTCAATGTCCATGCCGCCCTCGGAGGAGCCCATGATGCAGACCTTTTGAGTCACGCGGTCGGTTACCACCGCAAGGTAGAGCTCCTTTTGGATATCCGCCCCTTCCTCGATAAGTAGGCGTCGCACCTTCTGACCTTCAGGACCGGTTTGATGGGTAACAAGCTGCATACCGAGTATCTGCTCGGCATGGCTGCGGACCTCGTCAAGGGACTTGGCAAGCTTAACCCCGCCGCCCTTACCACGCCCACCCGCATGAATTTGGGCCTTCACAACCCAGACGGGGCCCCCAAGCGTCTTCGCGGCCTCAATCGCCTCATCGACACTGAAACAGGCCACGCCTCGCGGCACTGCAACACCATAACGGCGCAGGATATCTTTACCCTGGTATTCGTGAATTTTCATTGGTTGAACTCCCCTCTTGCTTGGAAAATGGTAGCACGCAAGCCCAGGCTCACCGCCTTAACCTGGGGGTGGAGCCGGTATTAAGGCTGCGTCCTAGCTAGGGCAATTGGATGTCCGTTGGGGCGAAGTTTCTGGCCTCTAGCCAGCGATAGACCTCGGGAGAAAAACCGCGGGAAGCAAGAAACCTCATTTGCTTGGCCTTTTCGAGGGCGTTGCCTGGTGGAAAACCAAAACGCTTGGCCCAGACAGCGAAGGCGCGCTGGTTCTCGGTCTGAGCAAGCTGCTGCTTTTGGGCCTGAACAAGCTCGGGGTCAAGACCATGCTGTTCAAGCTCGTAGACCAGCCGGGAGAGCCCAAACTTGGCCTGACGCTGATTCACAAAAGCGTCGGCAAAGCGGGCGTTTGAAAGTAGCTTTTTTGTTTCAAGAAGGTCGAGCAGGTCTTCAAGCGCCTGCTCGGACTCTGCGAAGGCAGATAGTTTCTGGTGAAGCTCTTTGCGACTGTAATCTCTACGAGCCAGGGCCGTAATGGCCCTGGCCTTAAGAGAGGGCTGCGCTGAAGACCTAGGCGGCCTCGGCACGTGATGAGCCGTCTTTGGAGGCGTCGCGGCCACGACGAGCCGGCTTTTCGGTAGCAGGGCTGGCCTCGGTTGCGTCATCACGGGCCGGGCTCACCACCTTTAAAGCGGGGACTTCAAGCTCGGTAACCCCGTAATGGGCGCGAATTTTGTTCTCAATTTCAACGGCAATGGCTGGGTTCTGGCGAAGGAACTCACGGGAGTTATCCTTTCCTTGACCGATTTTCTCACCGTTGTAGCTGTACCAGGCCCCCGATTTTTCAACCAGGTTGCACTCCACGCCAAGGTCGACAATCTCGCCCTCGCGCGAGATGCCCTCGCCATAAAGAATATCGAACTCGGCCTGCTTAAAGGGTGGCGCCACCTTGTTCTTGACCACCTTGACACGAGTTTCGGAACCAATGACTTCGTCACCTTTTTTAAGCGAACCGATACGGCGAATGTCGAGACGAACCGAGGAATAAAACTTAAGGGCGTTTCCTCCGGTAGTCGTTTCAGGACTGCCGAACATGACCCCAATCTTCATGCGAATTTGGTTGATAAAGATAACCAGTGTGTTGGTGCGATTGATAGTGCCGGTTAGCTTGCGCAAGGCCTGAGACATAAGACGCGCCTGCAGACCTGGCAGAGAATCGCCCATGTCCCCTTCAATTTCAGCGCGCGGGGTAAGGGCGGCCACCGAGTCAACCACGACAAGGTCGACCGAGCTAGAGCGCACCAAGGCATCGACAATTTCAAGCGCCTGTTCACCGGTGTCGGGCTGGGAAATAAGGAGGTCGGTAAGGTTGACGCCGAGCTTCTGTGCGTATTGACTATCGAGCGCATGCTCGGCATCGACAAAGGCGCAGACCCCGCCAAGTTTTTGCATTTCGGCAATAACCTGAAGCGTGAGGGTGGTTTTGCCTGAGGACTCGGGGCCGTAGATTTCAACCACCCGACCGCGTGGCAGCCCACCGACCCCCAGGGCAACATCGAGGCCAAGCGAGCCTGTGGAAACCGTTTGAATATCGGGCGCGACCTCGTTTTCGCCCATTTTCATGATGGAGCCCTTGCCAAACTGCTTCTCGATTTGGGCAATGGCGGCGGCAAGTGCCTTGGCCTTTTCAGCGCGGTTTTTGGTTTGAAGATCGTCCATGGTGTCCTTTCAGAGAGCGAATCGTGTTGAAACGAACAATACTGTATAAAATGTCAGTATTCAAGTGGGCTTTGATCGTAAATTTTTAAACCCTTATAGGTCTGCCGAGAAGATGGCCGAGGAGACCGGTAAGGGCATACCAGGCCGCTTGCTGCTGAATGGCCTCCCGGCTTCCAATAAAGATTTTGCAGTTCGACCACACCCGCGTGGGAGGGCCTTGGGGCGGCTGCCCATCAAACTCGGCCCAGGCAAACCAGACCAGGCCCACAGGTTTTTCCTTCGAGCCCCCGGTTGGCCCGGCCACACCCGTGATGGCAGCAGTCATGAAAGGGGCCGATACAAGGGCTTCGCTTAAAGCCGACCCCTGCGTTGATGAGCCGGCCAGCTGGCCAAGGCCCTGCGCCATGGCCTTGGCTACAGGCTCACTCACCGCACCATGTTCCGTCAAAAGCGCCGAAGGAACCTGCAACTGATGGATCTTCACCTCATTGGAATAACTCACCACGCCGCCCTCAAACCACTGGCTTGAGCCGCCAATGCGGGTCAGCCAGCTTGACGCAAGCCCGCCGGTGCAGGACTCGGCAAGAGCAAGTCGTGCCCCTGCCCGCTGCGCCGCCCAGCCTAGGGAAAGGGCAAGAAGCCTTATGGCGCGCTCATCGAGGGTCCATTGTGGTAAGGCAAGCGGCCTGGGCCTGGTCATACAAGAACCCCCAGCCGCACAAGGATGGCGATAACAAGCAGCGTAAGGCCTGCGGCAGCAATATCATCGACCATGACACCAAGGCCGCCCTTCACCCTGCGATCAAGCCAGCCCACCGGCGGGGGTTTCAAAATGTCAAAAACCCGAAAAAGAAGAAAGGCAAGGCCGGTTAAGAACCAGTCGTTGGGCGGAACGGAAAGGCCTGATGGACCAAGCACGCTGTCACTGGCGAGGTCACGCGGAAGCACGAGCAGGACCAGCCAAAAGGCCCAGATCTCATCAATCACAATGCTCGAATGGTCGTCGGTTTCCAGCGCCCGCGTCGTGCGCGAGCAGGCCCAGACGGCAAGCGGAAAGCTCAGCAACAAGACAAACCAAAGGGCGGCGACCGAGAAGAACTGCTC
>JAURCW010000117.1 GCA_030828265.1 Burkholderiales bacterium
AAAATCGTTCGATTCGTCCCTATCTGGGCTGTCCCGAGGCAAAGTACTTTCTTTTTTCAGTGGCCTTTGGCGTAATCGTTGTCTGGCTTACCCTGTGGGGTCATGGTGTTTACGAAACAACGGCTCAGGCGTTTCGGATGGCTGCATTTAATGTTGTGGCTATTGTTACGACCACCGGCTATGCAACCGCCGATTACGGCAGCTGGCCAGCTTACGCGCCCTGGCTCATGATCTTCTTGTGTGCCTTTTCAACAAGTTCAGGCTCAACCGGCGGCGGCATAAAAATGATACGGCTCGTGATTATGGCCAAGCTTGCTCAACGTGAACTCATGCGAATTATTCATCCTCGATCGGTTCAGCTTGTTCAGCTAGGGTCGTCCTCGGTGTCGCAGTCCGTGGTCTTCGCGGTTCTGGCCTATATGTTGGCTTACGGCGCTACCGTAATGGTCGCCACCTTCTTGTTGCTGCTTTCGGGAATGAATGACATCACGGCCATCAGTGCGGTTCTGGCTTGCATCAATAACCTGGGTCCTGGTCTCAACGAGGTTGGACCGTCGGGTAACTATGCTGGTCTTACAAACTTCCAGCTCTGGGTCTTAGCCTTTACGATGCTGATGGGCCGGCTGGAACTGCTTACCGTGATTGTTCTTCTTATACCGGCCTTCTGGCGAAGCTAGTCGTAGTTGTAAAACCCTTTTTTAGTTTTTCGTCCAAGCTGACCGGCATCGACCATCTCTTTAAGAAGGGGTGCAGGCCTGTACTTCGGGTCTTCAAAGTGGTCTGACAAGACATTCATGACTGCAAGCAGAACATCAAGCCCAACAAGGTCTGCAAGGGCAAGAGGCCCAATGGGATGGTTACACCCAAACTTCATGCCGTCATCAATTTCCTGGGCCGAGGCAAGACCCTCGGCGTAAACAAAAATAGCTTCATTAATCATGGGGCAGAGAATACGATTGACAACAAAGCCTGCACTGTTTTTTACGCGAATAGGAGACTTTCCAAGAAATTCAGCAATGGCTACAACACGATTGGTTGTAGCGGAATCGGTTTGCAGACCCTCAATGACTTCCACCAGCGGCATCATGGGCACGGGATTAAAGAAGTGCATTCCGATGAACTGACTGGGCCGGTCCATTTGTCGGGCCAGACGCGTGATGGAAATGGAGGACGTGTTGGTCGCGACGATAGCGCTTTCACTCGCAACGGCAGAAAGACCTTGAAGAATTTTCACCTTAATTGGCTCATTCTCGGTTGCAGCTTCAATGAACAACTCTGACGAACTCATTGCGCTGACATCGGTTGTGGTGGTGATGCAGGAAAGCGCGTGGTCTTTCTGTTCGGAGCTAAGCGCTTCTTTCTTTATTAGCCGATCGAGCGAACCGGAAATTGCTTTAACTGCGCGATCAAGGGCCTGGGTATCGAGGTCTTGCAGAGTCACCTGCACTCCCTTGGTGGCAAAGGCTTGGGCAATACCGCTGCCCATGGTTCCTGCTCCAATAATTCCGACGTTTTTGATAGTCATTGCATTCTCCTGACATTTAAAAATAAATCCTTGATTATTGAAAACTGTACAGGGCAAGCGTGCAGCGCAGGGTTGGCCACTGCTTAACTTCCACCATCGTGCCATTGCGCCCCTCGGCTAGGTAGGCATGTTGGTGAACAGTAAAGCCCAGCATGGCAAGGAGCCTCTCAAAGTCTTGTGTCGTGGCGAAGTGATGGTTTGGAGTGTCGTACCACTGGTAAGGAAGTCGCTTATTCACAGGCATGCGCCCCTTGGCCAGTGACACAATATGAGACCAGTGACCAAAATTGGGGATGCTCACGACGCAACGCTTTCCAAGCTGTCGCATTTCCTTGAGAACCATCTCCGTCTCATGGGTGGCCTGCAGGGCTTGTGAGAGCACCACAATATCAAACGCATTCTTTGAAAAAAGGCTCAGTCCAGCATCGATATTCGTTTGAATAACGTTGACACCCTTGCCTAGGCAGGCCATCACGTTGTCATGATCGATCTCGGCGCCATAGCCGTGACAGGCCTTGTTTCTTTGTAGCCAAGCCAAAAGCTCCCCTTCCCCACAACCCAGGTCAAGCACCTTGGAGCCCTGCGGAATCCACTGGGCGATCACCTGCAGGTCGGGCCGCAGAACCATGTCGAGACCTTCCTTTTGGTCTTTTTTTATAAGACTGCTAGCGAAGCTCATGAGCAACTCGTTGAAAGTAACTGCGAATCAGGCCGTGGTACTTAGGGTCGTCCATTAAGAAGGCATCATGGCCGTGGGGCGCGTCCACCTCGGCATAAACCACCCTTCGGTTGGTCTGCATAAGTGCTGTGACAATCTCATGGGAACGCTCTGGGGGAAAACGCCAGTCGGTACTAAAGGAGACGACTAAGAACTCCGATTCAACCGAGGCAAAAGCCTGTGCAAGATTTCCCTGTGTTTTTTGTGAAGGGTCGAAGTAATCAAGTGCCTTTGTAATAAGAAGGTAGCTGTTGGCGTCAAAGTAGCTTGAAAACTTCTCCCCTTGATAGCGCAGGTACGACTCAATTTCAAAGTCCACCCCGAAGTCATAACTGTAATCTTGGCGCTGTCGAAGGCTGCGACCGAACTTCTGGGCCATATCATCGTCCGACAGGTAGGTAATGTGACCAATCATGCGTGCAACAGCAAGACCTCGCTTTGGAATTTTGTTCTCTTTATAAAAATGCCCCCCACAAAAGTCAGGGTCGGTAATAATGGCGCGCCGAGCCACCTCGTTAAAGGCTATGTTCTGGGCAGAAAGTCGCGGTGTCGACGCAATTACAACGGCGTGGGCTATGCGCTTGGGATAAGAAATGGCCCACTGCATTGCCTGCATACCGCCTAAGCTTCCCCCCATGACCACGGCAAAGCGCTCAATTCCGAGGGCGTCGGCAAGATGTGCCTGGGCTTGCACCCAGTCCTCTACAGTAACTACAGGAAAGTCACCCCCATACGGCTCGCCGGTTGCGGGGTTAAGACTGGTTGGCCCGGTTGACCCAAAGCATGAGCCTAAATTGTTTACGCCAATCACGAAAAAGACGTTGGTATCGACAGGCTTGCCGGGCCCTACCATGTTGTCCCACCAGCCAATATCCTCGGGGTTGTCCGCTCGTCGTCCGGCAACATGATGCGAGGCATTCAAGGCATGGCAAATGAGTACCGCATTGGACTTTTCTGCATTGAGGTGACCATAGGTTTCATAGGCAAGCCGAAACCCCGAAAGCTCTTTGCCCGAGGTAAGTTTAAGTGCCTGATCAAACTCCATGACTAGCTCTTGAACAAGCCCAATCCCGGCGACTTCCCCGGCTACGGATGGATCGATGGCCTTACTGGTCATGCCAATTGGCTGAGAGCTGAAACATTTGTTTTCAATTGGACCCTAGAGACGTAAGCAGAATGCAGCTGTTTCTTTGATTACTAAAGGAGTTTGTCATGTCAGAGTCTGCGATTGCCCAGTTGCTTTCAGCCCACCATTCTAGCCGCGACAAAGAAAAAGCTCGTCGCCAGCGACCCTGTTCAAAGTTCGTAGGCACCAGCCTCTCGCCAGGAAGTCGCCGATCCATTCGGCCGGGCGCGGGTGCGTGCATCCAAATCGAGGTGCATGAGCCCTCCCCCGACAGCCGCTGGTCAGCCATTACGCCACGGCAATATGAAGTGCTTGAGTGCCTGGTCGAGGGTAAGCCAACCAAGACCATATGCAAGATGCTCGACATGTCACCGGGAACCGCCAAAATTCATATTAGCGCCCTTTTGCGTGCCTTAAAGGCAAGAAATCGGGCGGAGGCTGTGATTGCAGCTCTTAAGCTGGGTTGGATTCGACCGGTGTATGCCTCGCATTAACCGGGGGTTAGAGCCTTTGCGTTAATGGCGCTAAGGCCTGACTTCACCAAGGCGGGATCGGGCAGCTTCAAGAGCCGCCCTACCCCCCGGGACAGACTGGCCACCGAGCTACTGCGAACGACTCGTTTGACCTTAAGAATCTCAGTCGCATGCATCGAAAACTCCCGCAGTCCAAGCCCAAGTAGCAGACGAGTGAAGTCGATGTCACCAGCCATCTCGCCGCAGAGCGACACAGGAAGGTTTGCCCGATTGCAGCTTCGAATGGTCTGATCGATGAGCCTCAAGATGGCCGGATGAAGCGGGTTATAAAGATGGGCCACGCTTCGATCGGTACGGTCAATGGCAAGTGTGTACTGAATAAGGTCGTTGGTACCGATGGAGGCGAAGTCCATATGCGCGATGAGCCCGTCGATCGCTATGGCCGCTGATGGCACCTCAATCATGGCCCCTACGCTTACCTTGGAATTAAAAGCCAGCCCCTTTGCTCGAAGACTTGTCATGGCCTGTTGCACCATTTCCCGAGCCGAGATCATCTCGGAGGGTCCGCTGACCATAGGAATGAGAATTTTCACCTGACCAAAGGCAGAGGCCCGAAGCATGGCCCTGA
>JAURCW010000037.1 GCA_030828265.1 Burkholderiales bacterium
ACTAGCGAGCGCAGTAATTAAAGGAATCCTCAGGACCGGCATAAGCATGTCTTCGAACCATTAAATGTCATGAAATTGTCATTTTTATTTGATATTTCTAAAACTATCAAACTAATGTAATCTCTGCGACGGGAAAGTAATTTTTAATTGCGCAGTGAATCCTGCCTTTAAGGGCAATGTCGATAAGGGAAGAACGATGTCAAGAACATTCAACATTCTATTTCTATGCACGGGCAACTCGGCAAGGTCAATCATGGCTGAGGCGATTTGTCGCCAGGTAAGTAAGGGACGATTCATTGCCTACTCGGCAGGCAGTCAGCCCTTGGGTTTTGTGCATCCAATGGCACTTGAGAAGGTAGCAAGTTTAGGTATGGACACCACGGGCTTTCGCTCGAAGAACTGGGACGAGTTTGCTGGGGTCGATGCACCGAAACTAGATTTTGTGATCACCGTCTGCGACAAGGCGGCAGGCGAAGTGTGCCCTGTATGGCCTGGTCAGCCCATTCGCGCCCACTGGGGCTTTCCTGACCCGGTGGCAGTGACAGACCTTGACCTTCAAAAGCGCGTCTTTAACGATATCTTTGGCGGGCTTCGCCGGCGTATTGAGCTTATGGTCAACCTCCCCCTCGAGACGCTCGACAGGGAGTCCTTGCAGCGCGACGTACAAGCCCTGCATCAAAACGCAGGCACTTAAAAGATCAAGTTATTAATTACGAGGTAAGCACGCGCAACACGCCTCCCCTTTCTAAATTATTTAGCCGGTTTTAGATCCATGCCTTTTTCGTGGTAAAAAGTCGGCAAACATTAGGTCAATGACCGTCCGAAGGGGAGTTGTTTATGAAGGCTTTAGGCGTTCTTGCGGTAAGTGCATTGTTAATGACGGGCGGCCTCCCCGCCTATGCTGACAACAAGGCCGTTGCCATTGACGAGATGGCGGGCTACCTTGAGTTTATTGACTACGGTGGCGGTGTTATTTTTGCCGAACAAATTCCGCGAGACGAGTACAAAAATATTATGGTGATTGATGCCCGAGACGCGGGTCAGTTTTCAAAGGGGCATATTCCAGGCGCAGTGAACATCGAATGGCGCAAGGTGCTTGAACAGCGCGAGAAAATTCCCAAAGACAGGATGGTCCTTATTTACTGCAACACCGGTAGCCTGTCGGCTCAGGCTGGCTTTGCCCTTCGCGTAGCGGGCTACGAGAACGTAAAAATTCTGCAGGGTGGCTTTGAGGAATGGAAGGCCAAAGGTGGCTTAGATGCCAACCGCAAGGCCCAGGGGTCTGCAGCGAAGCATTAGCCCTTACTAAGTTACCCGCTGAAAATGGTGTTTAATGCCGCATGGGTATTGAACAAGAAGCCAGTCGCCGCCGCACCTTTGCCATTATTTCCCACCCCGATGCGGGAAAAACCACGCTGACCGAAAAGCTGCTGCTTTATGCCGGTGCCATTCATATTGCTGGCACTGTGAAGGCGCGTAAATCGAGCAGGCATGCCACGTCGGACTGGATGGCCATTGAAAAGCAACGGGGCATCTCGGTGGCCAGTTCGGTTATGCAGATGGAGTACCGGGACTGCGTGATTAACCTGCTCGATACCCCGGGCCACCAAGACTTTTCAGAAGACACCTACCGCGTGCTCACCGCAGTGGACGCTGCATTGATGGTGATTGACGGTGGCAACGGGGTGGAGTCGCAAACCCTGCGACTGCTGGAAGTTTGCCGAGCCAGGCAGACCCCAGTGATTACCTTCATTAACAAGCTCGACCGCGAGGTACGGGAACCACTTGACTTGATTGAGGAAATTGAAAACGTGCTGGGCATGGAAACCACACCGTTTTCTTGGCCCATTGGCATGGGCAAACAATTTGGTGGCGTCTTTGACCTTCGAGCCAACACCATGCGTGTCTTTCGCCCAGGGGAAGACACGCGGGCCGAAGATCTTGAGGTCTTAGAAGGGCTGGATCACCCCGAGATTGAGAAGCGGTTTGCGGCTGTTCTACCCAAAGCCCGCCAAGAAATTGAACTCGTGCAAACCGCAATGCCAGGGTTTGACCGCGACGCTTTTTTAGCCGGCGAGCAGACACCCGTGTTTTTCGGGTCTGCCATTAACAACTTTGGCGTACGTGAAGTCCTAGACGCCTTGGTTGAACTTGCACCAAGCCCGGGGCCACGAACCACCTTGCAGCGCCCTGTTGCCCCCACGGAGGCCAAGTTCTCGGGCGTGGTCTTTAAAGTACAAGCCAATATGGACCCGGCGCATCGTGACCGGATTGCCTTTGTTCGCATTTGTGCGGGCCGGTTTGAGCGTGGTATGCGACTTCGTATTGTGCGCACAGGTAAAGACATACGCACGGGGAACGCTGTCTCGTTTCTCTCGCAGCGGCGTGACCTGGTTGAGGATGCCTACCCGGGCGACATCGTTGGCATTCCCAACCACGGCGTTCTGCGACTGGGCGATAGCCTTACCGAAGGAGAGTCGCTGCAATTCACGGGCCTGCCTTTTTTCGCGCCTGAGATGTTTCGCATGGTTGAAGTAATGGACCCCATGAAAGCTAAGCAGCTTCGCCAAGGTTTAATGCAGCTTGGGGAGGAAGGCGCTATTCAGGTCTTTCGGCCCTTAAGTAGTGGTGCCATGCTTTTGGGTGCCGTAGGGCAGTTGCAGTTTGAGGTGGTGATGCACCGGCTTCTTGAAGAGTACGGTGTGCAGGCTCGACTTACTCATTCGAAGTTCACCCTTGCCCGTTGGGTGACCGCAAATGACGCCAATGAACTCAAGCGATTTATGAATCACAATGACTACCGAATGGCCATGGATGTTGTGAATGCGCCCGCTATTTTGGCAAGCCACAGCACCGAGCTCAACCTCATTCAAGAGAAGTGGCCCGACATTCAGTTTCATGCCATGCGGGAGCATGGTGGTCAGGTATTTACCGAGGCTTTGGCAGATTAGCTTGAAGCGAAACCGTAGGTGCTTCTCGTGAGCTCTAGCAGGCCCTCAGATTTTGAGCGCGTTGACCATGTGCTTCAAAACATACTGTCCTGTATTAGGCCCATCGCAGAGTCGGAATGGCTGCCTATTCTGGATGCCTCTGGGTGCGTACTTGCCCAGAGTGTTGTCGCACCTGAGAGCCTTCCTGTGGCGCCGGTCTCTGCCATGGATGGGTATGCACTAAGCGCGAGACTCGCGGCTGCAGGCCAGAGTAATGCTAAGGCGGTTGAGCTGTCGGTTACCGGAAAGTCTCTGGCCGGTAGACATCTTGAAGGCGTTGCGGACCCCCTGGGCGCTGTACGCATTTTTACAGGTGCTGTCGTACCCGACTGTTACGACTGTATCGTTCCGCAAGAGCGTGTGGTTTCAACAGGTTTAGACAGCGTCGTCTCCGTAATGCCCGAGGATATTGGTACAGGGCTTCACGTACGCCCTATTGGCGAAGATGTGCGTAAAGGTGATGCCCTTCTCGCTAGCGGCCAGCTGATTGGCCCCCGTGAAATTGCACTTTTAGCCCAGACCGGCTGCGCCCGAGTGCTTGTGCACCGGAAGGTAAAGGTGAGCGTAGTGTCGATTGGTGATGAACTGCGTGACGTTCACCAGCCACTGAATACTGGTCTTATTCACGACTCTAACCGGCTGATGCTGCTTGACCTTGTTCAACGCGCAGGCGCCCAGGCCATTGACTTGGGTATTACGCCTGATGACCCCGCCTCGCTGCGAAGCGCCCTGCTTCATGCTGCCAGCGTTTCAGATCTTGTAATCTCTTCAGGCGGCGTGAGTGTTGGCGAGGCCGACCATACCCGTAAAGTGCTTGATGAGCTTGGAGAAATTAAGTTCTGGCGACTTGCCATTAAACCCGGCAGACCTTTAGCCTTTGGTTACATCAATAAAGACAATGGAAGCCCTACCCCCTTCTTCGGACTTCCGGGAAATCCCGTGGCCTCCTTCGTGACCTTCTTAGCCATTGTTCGTCACGCCCTTGCTAGGCGTGCGGGTCAAGAGGTTTTGGCTTCGCCCAGTAGCATTCGCGCACGCCTGGTTAATGCGACCGCGAAAAGTGCAGGGCGCACCGAGTATTTAAGGTGTTGGCTACGCCCCGCGCACGACGGCGGATGGGGCGCCGAGATCATGCCCTCGCAGGGCGCTGCGAATTTGTTCTCGTTGGCCCAGGCCGATGGGCTAGCGGTGCTTCCCCACGAACTGGGTGCACTTGAGGCGGGCGCTTGGGTGGACGTGATTAACCTAAGGTAAAACAACCGTTCAAGGCGATAGCGTCAACACCCGAGCCAAACACCATCCGGCAATAATTAACCGTAACGGCCAGTTACGTAGTCTTCGGTGCGCTGCTCTTTGGGGTTAATAAAGATCTGGTCGGTTGGCCCGACTTCAATAAGATGCCCAAGGTGAAAAAACGCTGTGCGGTCGGCCACACGTGCGGCCTGCTGCATGTTGTGGGTCACAATAACAATAGTGTAGTTTGCCTTAAGCTCGTGAATAAGCTCTTCAATACGCGCGGTGGCAATGGGGTCAAGCGCCGAGCAAGGCTCGTCCATCAGAATGATGTCAGGACTCACCGCAATGGCACGTGCAATACAAAGGCGTTGCTGCTGACCGCCCGAAAGGCCTGTGCCTGGCGCGTCGAGTCGATCTTTCACCTCGTCCCAAATACCCGCCTTACGAAGGCTGGACTCTACAATTTCGTCGAGCTCCCCCGATGAGCTCACGAGCCCATGAAGACGGGGGCCGTAAGCAATGTTCTCGTAGATGGACTTTGGGAAGGGATTAGGCTTCTGAAAGACCATGCCCACCTGTGCACGCAACAAAACGACGTCAAGGCTTGGGTCGTAAATATCTTGTTTGTCAACGGCAATAAGGCCGGTCACGCGTGCACCAGCGACGGTGTCGTTCATACGATTCATGCAACGCAGGAAGGTGGACTTTCCGCAGCCAGAAGGTCCAATAAAGGCCATAACTTCGTTGGTATGGATGTCAAGAGAGACCTCGTGAAGCGCCTTGTTTTCGCTGTAATAGACACAGACGTCTTTGGCGTGAATTTTCACAGCGCCCTGGGTCTTGTCTTCGCCCGACTTGGACGCAAAGCTATTGGGGTCCATGCCCGAGGGAAGCGTCGAGGGCTTTTCGGCAACATTCGGCGTAAGGGTCTCAGTGCTCATGCATTACCACCTTGTCTCAAGTTTTTTGCGAAGAACAACAGCAATGGAATTCAGTGTAAGAAGAAGGCCAAGCAGCACCATAATGGCTGCCGAGGTGCGGCCCTCGAAGAAGTTACGCAGCTCGTTACCCTGCCAAAGATAAATTTGAACAGGAAGCGCAGTGGCTTGGTCGAATGGCGTGGACGGGATGCTAGCCACAAAGGCGCTCATGCCAATAAGTAACAGAGGTGCGGTCTCACCCAAGGCCTGGGCAACACCAATAATGGTTGCTGTAAGAATGCCTGGAAGTGCAAGGGGTAAGACGTGATCGGTAATGGCCTGCACCTTGGATGCGCCAACCGCCATGGCGCCTTCGCGAATGGATGGAGGGATGGCCTTAAGGGTTGAACGTGTTGCGATGATGACGGTAGGTAAGGTCATAAGCGTCAGAACCAGGCCACCAACCACAGGAGCCGATAAGGGGAGCTTGAACCAAAGAATAAATACGGCGGCACCTAAAAGACCAAAGACAATGGATGGAACCGCCGCCAGGTTATTAATGTTCACCTCAATCAGGTCGGTCCACTTGTTCTTAGGGGCGAATTCTTCCAAGTAAATTGCCGAGGCAACACCAATGGGTACTGCAAGAAGGATCACAATAATCATCATGAAGAGCGAGCCCATAAAGGCCCCTGCCAGACCTGCAGCCGCAAGTGAGCTGCGAGAATCGGGGTTCATGAAGAGAGCCGTGCTGAACTTGTTTTTAATAACGCCCTTCTCGTAGAGTTGGTCGGCCCACTGACGGGTGGTCGCGCTTAACTGTTGCTGCTCATCGGGCAGGCTGCGGTCGATGTTGCCCTTGAGCCAGACGTCCACATTGGCGTCGGTAAGAAGACTAAGACGAACTGTTTTTCCAATGATGGAGGGGTCTTCAGCAACGTAATCACGTAACGCAAAACGCTCGCCTGAGGTAATAAGAGCGATGGCGCTGCGCGGACTGTCAGCGGCCTCAGGAATGTGCTTTGCAACAGCATCCACCATGAGGGCGTTGAAGTTTACAAAACCAAGACTATTCACCCATTTTTGACGTGCATTAATGTACTCGGCGGGGCTTTCGAAGTTGGACTCGACCGGCGGTGGCTCCACCTGCACGACTTCTGGCGAGAAGTAGATGTCGAGCTCAATTTGGGTCTGCCAAAACGCTGGGAGCCCCTTGGAGATAACGGATGCAAAGAGAATAAAAACAAGAGAGACGGCAACAGCAACCGCGCCAATACCAAAGATTACGAACCTTGATTCAGCACGCTTGCGACCATTGAGCGAGCCCTTAACCTTTTGTTCAATGGCGCGATAGCCCTTGAACGTCGACGACGAAGTCGCTGCAGCGCTTGGATTATTCATACTGCTCCCTATACCGGCGGACAACTACCAGTGCAACAACGTTTAGAACAAGGGTCATGACAAACAGAGTGAGGCCCAGAGCAAAGGCAACCAGCGACTGGGCACTGGAGAAGTCTTGATCACCCGTAAGCTGGTTCACAATGGACACCGTGACTGTTGAGACAGCCTCGAAAGGGTTGGCTGTAAGCACCGGAGAGTTTCCAGCAGCAAGCACGACAATCATAGTCTCGCCAATGGCGCGACTCACGGCAAGCAGAATGGCCCCAACAATTCCTGGAAGGGCAGCGGGTAGAACCACTTTGACTGTGGTCTCGGATTTCGTTGCGCCCAGAGCGAGCGAACCATCACGCATGGCACGCGGAACCTGGGTAATGATGTCGTCGGAAAGCGATGAGATAAAGGGAATGATCATGATGCCCATGACCAGGCCTGCCGTAAGGGCCGAAGTGGCGCGAATATCAATGCCTAAGACATTGCCCAGATCAACAAGAAAGGGGCCGACCGTGACAAGAGCAAAAAACCCGTAAACAATAGTTGGAATGCCCGCAAGAATTTCAATAACGGGCTTTGCCCAGGCGCGTGTTGCAGCCGAGGCATATTCCGCCATAAAGATGGCCGACATCAGGCCAATGGGAATAGCTACAGCCATGGCAATGGCAGAGATAAGAAGGGTACCGGCCAACAACGGCAGCATTCCGAAGCCGTCTGTTGAACCCGCACCCGAGGTGGCAAAGGCGGGATTCCAGACCGTACCAAAGAAGAAGTCAGCGGGATTAACCACCTTAAAGAACTCAATGGCCTCCCCCAGCATTGAAAGAACGATGCCGACCGTAGTAAAAATGGCCACGGCCGAGCAAATAATTAGGCCGATCTGGATGGCTCGCTCAACTTCATTTCGTGCCCGGGTCTGATACCCGGTGTTCTTCCAAGACCAGAACAAGCCAAGAGCAGCCGACGCGGCCATGACTGCAAACGCAACCGCATTGCCCTGAGCAGAGACCTTCGCCATGTAAGCCGCTGCTTCTTGCTCAAAAGGCAAGGCGTCACCCACAATGCCGAAGCCAGTAGCAAGGTTATTGAGCTTTTGCAGAAGAACCTTTTGCTGCAAGGGGTCTGAAGGGAGTTGGTCCGCAGGAATTTGCGCAAGAACCAGGCTTCCAATAATTTGGTCGCCAAAAATGGACCAGGCAATGTAAACAAAAAGTGCAGGTACAGCGGCACGGAGAACTGCTAGCCAGCCATGGTAAGAGGGCCGCGAGTGGAGTCGGTCGGCGGCGCCACTAACAAGGCTTTTAACACTTGCTCGCTCAAGCTTACGACTGCGAGCAAGACCCAGTTGATAGGCCACCACCGTCAGGGCGAGCAAGACAATGGCAACGAGGACACTATTCATGAGGGCTTTTTCTTAGAGGTTAAAAAAGGGCGCATCCGAGAGTTTACGGCTGCGCCCTTTCGAGGCAAGGCGACTTCAATAGACGCCAACCTTAATTACAGGCCTTTACGACCCTCAATGGCAGCGAGAACTTCTTTGCGCTCTTTGTCATTCAAAGGAACGAGACCAGCCTTCTCAAGAGGGCTACCCATGCCCGAGACACCTGCTGACAGGAAGAACTTAGCGTATTCCTGAAGGCCAGGAATAACACCAATGTGCGCATCTTTGATGTAGAAATACAAGGGACGCGACACAGGGTACTTGCCCGACTCAACGGTCTCAAGCGTGGGGGTCACACCCGATACCGTGGCAACCTGAAGCTTGTCACGGTTGGCCTCGTAGAAGCTCAGACCAAAAACGCCAACGGCGTCTTTATCAGCATTAAGCTTTGCAAGGGTTTCGGTATAGTCGCCTGCAATTTCTATAACTCGACCGTCCTTACGAACAGCCTTACAAGCTTTCTCGGTTCCCTTTTTGTCCGACTTCATAAGACCGGCAATGTAGTCAAACTTTTTGCAGCCGTTGATTAGCGTCTTCTCTTCAAAAACCTCACGTGTGCCGTGGTTGCTAGCAGGAATGGCAAGTGTGATCATTTGGTTAGGGAGCGACTTATCGATCTGGCTCCAGTTGGTGTAGGGGTTGGCCACCATAAAGCCACCCTGAGGAACCTGGGCGGCCGTAGCTAAATAAATGTGCTCGGGCTTAAGGGCAAACTTACCGCTGTCGCGACGCGATGAGAAGACAATGCCGTCGTACCCGATTTTGACCTCAATAACCTTCTTCACACCCTTTTCGGCACAGGTCTTCACCTCAGAGTCCTTCATTTTGCGTGAGGCATTGGCGATGTCGATGGTGTTCGCACCCACGCCCTGGCAGAACTGGCGAATGCCGCCCGAGGAACCGCCCGAACCCACAACAGGGGTCTTGAACTGGGAGAAGGACTTGCCAAACTCTTCGGCCACAATGGATGCGAAAGGCAAAACGGTGGACGAGCCGGCGATTTGAACATTGTCACGAGCAACTGCAGGGGCTGAGACCAGCACAGCAGCCGAGAGGCCCAAGGCAACAGAAATCTTTGAAAGGTTCATTTAAATGGACTCCAAGTGAAAGGACTAGTGGAACCCCTAGTATGGAAACCTTTTGTTACGGTTCTATGACGTTTGGCTGAGGCTGCCTCG
>JAURCW010000158.1 GCA_030828265.1 Burkholderiales bacterium
CACAACGACACGGATGCAGTGAAGGCCTGCTTGACCGAGCACGGCTCTGAGATTGCGGGAGTCATTGTTGAGCCCATCGCCGGCAACATGAATCTGGTGCGCCCTGTTCCCGGCTTTCTAGAGACCCTGCGTGAGCAATGCACGGCCCATGGTGCCGTCCTTATTTTTGACGAGGTCATGACGGGCTTTCGCGTAGGCGCCCAGGGTGTTCAAGGGCTTACAGGCATTACGCCTGACCTCACCACCCTGGGTAAAGTCATTGGCGGGGGCATGCCCATGGGGGCATTCGGTGGACGCTCAGACATCATGCGCCAGGTTGCTCCCCTGGGTCCGGTCTATCAGGCAGGAACCCTGTCTGGAAACCCCGTGGCAGTGGCCGCAGGCGTTGCCACACTTAAAATTGTCTCCGAGCCCGCTTTCTTTGAAACCCTTGGAAAACTCACCGGCGACTGTATGCAAGGCCTCACCCAGGCGGCACGCGAGGCAGGCATTGAACGGTTTTGTGCCGACAGCGTCGGGGGAATGTTTGGTATCTACTTCTCGCACGAATGCCCGAAGTCGCTCGACGACGTCACCAACAGTAACCGCGAGGCCTTCAACCGGTTTTTCCACGCCATGCTCGAGCGCGGCGTTTACCTAGCGCCTTCGGCCTACGAGGCGGGCTTTCTCTCCATCGAGCATCTGGGCGACCCGGTCGACATCATTCTTAAAACCGCGCGTGAGGCTTTTAAAGAAATAGCCTCCGTTGCGAATGCCTAACAATCTTGGCGGGCCGTTTTGCGCCGTCCCCAACGGGGCCTTTGCATTTAGGCTCTCTTGTTACGGCCCTGGCAAGCTACCTGGATGCCAGGGCGCATTTCATGCCTTGGCTCCTGCGCATGGAGGACCTCGACCCGCCCCGTGAGGCGCCGGGCGCAGCCAATGCAATTAAGCAGCAGTTGCTGGCCCACGGGCTGAACTGGGATGTCTGGCCCAGCAACAAAGGGGGCCGCGAAGACGGCATTCTCTACCAGAGCGATCATGCAGGCGAAAAAGGGCCCTACGCCCAGGCCCTACAAAGGCTTCTTCAAAAAGAGATGGCCTTTCGGTGCCAATGCAGTCGTTCAACCCTTCAAGAGTTTTTCAACCGTGAAGGGGCCCCACCCGGCTCGACCAACCTTGATGGCGAGAAGCCCTACCCTGGCCTGTGTCGTGAAAGACGGCTAAACCGGGGACGGGCATGGCGCTTTAAAAGCTCCGAGGCAATGGCAGGCCACGGTGAGGACGACTTTATTCTGCAACGGGCCGACGGCCTCTGGGCCTACCACCTGGCTGTGGTGGTGGATGACCACTTTCAAGGCATTAGCCGCATTGTTCGCGGAGAAGACCTTGCTTCAATGCAGCCTAAACATGGCTGGCTGCAAGACGCCCTCGAACTGCCCCAGCCAAGCTACCAGCATGTGCCTTTGGTCGTGAATGACCAGGGCCAGAAGCTCTCAAAGCAGACCCAGGCCAAGGCCCTGCTCACCGATGAGAGAAACGTGGGGTTTCAGCTTAAAGAGGCTTCAACACATCTGAAAAGGACCATGCCTGCGCAATGGCTTGAGCGGGTCAGCCCTGCGGCGAAGTCGATGGGACTAAGCTGGGGCTAAATAAAAACCCCCGCGCGAGATTTAAAACTTTATGAGTCAGCAGACTTGTCGCTGGGCTTGCCACCCAACAAAACTGACTTGGGGTTAGCCGGGCGACGAACACCCAAGAGCGCAGAGGACCTTATTGCTGCCACCGAGGCCGCACCACCTGGCTGCGGAACACCCCCGGGAGTCTTGGGTGCATCAGACGGCGGGCCGCTCGCAGCGCCCTTACTCGAGGAGGAATCGTCGTACGGTGCATAAAAAATGGGGTCGGCAGGCATCGCAGGTGGCTTAGCTGACGCCGGTGCGCGAGAGGACTGCGCACCTGAATACGAGGAAGACGATCGAGGGCCTCGGTCATTGAAGGAGCGCGAAGAGACAGCATGGGCGGGGGCCACAAGCGCCAGACGCTCTCGGCCCAGGCTTTTCCCAATAAGCGCCTCCACCCCCGCAACCTGTCGCTCTTCGGTTGCAACCATGAGCGACAAGGCAAGCCCTGAAGCACCGGCACGGCCAGTTCGCCCAATACGATGAACGTAGTCTTCAGGTGAATGGGGCATATCAAAATTGATGACCGCCGGAAGCTCGGCAATGTCGAGTCCACGAGCGGCAACATCGGTCGCGACCAAGACAATGACCTCGTTGTTCTTAAACCGCTCAAGGGTTGCGAGTCGCTCGTTCTGCGATTTATCTCCGTGTATGGCGTCGGCTGCAATGCCTTCGCGGATGAGCTCGCGGGCAAGGCGACTCGCCCCAATTTTTGTGTTGGTAAAGACAATCACCTGCTCAAGCTTTTCTTCCCGTACCAGGTGGATCACCGCCTGACGCTTCAACTCGGGGCTGTCGACACGGTAGAGTTTCTGGGTGAGGTTCTCGGCCGTTGCGTTGCGCCGCGCCACCTCAACCGTGACAGGCTTGTCATTCAGGAACGTTTTTGCAAGCTTACGAATTTCCGGTGAGAAGGTGGCCGAAAACAAAAGACTCTGCCGGCTTGACGGCAGAAGGTTCACGATGCGTTGAAGGTCGGGCAAGAAACCCATATCCAGCATGCGATCGGCCTCGTCGAGCACCAGAATACTGACCTGAGAGAGGTTGAGGGTCTTCTGCTGAACATGGTCAAGCAGTCGACCGGGCGTGGCCACCAAAAGCTCAACCCCTGCTCGTAGGGCTTGGGTCTGAGGGTTCATGTCCATGCCACCAAAAACCACCGCCGAGCGCAGCGCCGTGTAGGTGGCGTACTGCTGCAAGTTCTGGTAAATCTGATCGGCAAGCTCACGTGTGGGTGCGAGCACCAGACCACGCACCGGATGCCGTGCGGGAGAGGCGCTGGTGTTGGCGTGGGCCATCAACCGATGAAGAATGGGCAGGGTGAAAGCGGCTGTTTTCCCCGTGCCCGTTTGAGCCGCGCCCATAACATCAAGGCCCGCCATGATGTGAGGAATGGCCTGGGCTTGAATGGGTGTCGGGGACTCGTAGCCGGCTTCGGTAACGGCCTTCAGAATGGCCGGATTAAGGCCAAGCTCGGAAAAATGCATTCAGGCATTATCCACCATTATGTCGCCAAGGCTTCGGGCCAGCTTTCCCATCCTATTTGTCCTTCTATGGAGCACAGGTTTCATCGTGGCCCGCTATGGCATGCCCTATGCCGAGCCCATGACCTTTTTGTTGCTTCGGTTCCTGTTGGCGCTAGGCATTCTTTTGCCCCTCATTCTCCTTTTGCAGG
>JAURCW010000212.1 GCA_030828265.1 Burkholderiales bacterium
AGCCCGCGGCAAACCCCGCAACCGCCCCAACCAGCAACAACTCAATGGCCTGCCGAGTCACAAGGCGCGCGCGAGGCGCACCCAGGGCTCGCAAGAGAGTGGCCTCGCGTATACGCTCATCCCGGCTGGCCAAAAGTGCCGCCCAGAGCACCAGAACCCCGGTAGCAAGGCTAAACATAAAGAGCGCCTGTACGGCGCCAATCACCTGCTCAAGCATGCGACGCACCTGACTAATCATGGCGTCAAGATCAATAAGGCTTACCCCTGGAAAGCGACTGGTGAGACTCTGGTTAAGCCCCGCCGCCTGCGGCCCTGGAGGAAGATGAAAAGAGGTGATGAAGGTCTTTGGCATCTCTTGCAACACCGCTGGCGAGAGAATCATGAAGAAATTCACCTGCATGGAATCCCAACGCAGGTCGCGAAGGCTTGTTACCTTTGCCCAGGCGGCCTCCCCCGAAATATCAAAACCGAGTCGGTCACCCACCTTAATGCCCAAGGTACGCGCAATGCCGGACTCCACCGAGACCTCATTGGCTTGAGGTTCAATTGCCTTTCCCGTGCGAATCACGTTGTAAGAAGGGACACTGCCGTAAGACAAGTTCAGCTCACGATCCAACAGCCGTTGCGCGCGTTGATCGTCAAAGTCATCGGGCCCCACCGGCTGGTCGTTAATACTGACAAGCCGACCTCTTACCATGGGATAGAAGGCGGCTTGCTGAATACCTGCGGACTCAAGAATGGCACCTACCTCTGACTCTTGACCGGGCTGAATGTTGAGCAGAAACCGGTTGGGTGCATCCTGGGGAAGGCTTCTGCCCCAGGCCTGAAGAAGGTCTTGCCTAAGAAAAGCCAAAAGCAACAGTGCTGACATGGCCAGGCAAAGCCCAAGGACCTGCACAATCAGACCCGCGCCTCGGCGACTTAAAATTCGTTGCAGACTAGTTAAGGTCCAGCCCAAATGAGGCATGGTCGACAGGCCTGCGGCGGTAAGACGAAAGCCCACCCATAGGATGGAAAAAAGAAGAAGACCAAAGACCGACAAGCCGACAGATGTATAGGCTGCGAGCTCAAGATCGCCACTGCCCATCCATAAAAGAAGGGTCATACCCAGAAGTACCAGCCCCGCAAAACCCGCACTAGCAAGGACTCCGCCCGAGCCTCTTGCGGCCAAAGACGGCGAGTCAGAGGGTCGTAGGCTCTGCCAGACCGGCGCACGTAATGCCTTCCAAACAGCCGGCCCAACAAAAAGAAGCGTCATGCCAAGGCTTAGGGCCAAAGCCTGAAGGACGGGAAGCCATGCGAAGAATCCCGAAAGCCCCAGGCTTGACCCGAACAATTCGTTGAGCACATGACTGCCGATGCCCTGCAACAAAAGCCCGGCGCTGGTTCCAAGCACCCAGGCCACAAGCACCATGCTCACCAAGAGACCGAGCCAGTAGCTAAGCAGTAATCCGCGTGTCGCACCCATGGCCTTCATGACCGCAAGCCGCTGTGTATAAAGAAGGCCGAGCCTACGACCTGAGAGGGCCATGGCGGCGGAGGCCGTAAGGACAGAGACCATGGCAGCAAGGGCAAGGAAACTTGTTGCTCGATCGAGTGCGTCACGCAACTCCGGACGCGCGTTTTCGATAGTCTCAAAGCGCTGGCCCGCCTTGATACGACCTTCAATGGCCTTGTCGAATGACTCCAGCGCTTTTGGATCATCACTTCCAAGCCAGAGCCGAAAGCGCACTCGACTGCCGGGCCCTAAAAGGTTTGATGCAAGAAGATCATCGTGACGCATAAGCACGCGGGGCGAAATGTTCACAAAGTTCATGCCACGGTCAGGCTCGAACTCGACGATGCCGCCAATGCGATAGGAACGATCGCCAAGCTGGATGCTGTCGCCGAGCGACAGACCGAGTCGACCCACTAGGCTCTCGTCAACGAAGACCTCACCTGCTGCAATAAACGGGTTCAAAACCAGGCCCTGCGAACCTCGAACCTGAAGGCTTCCGCGCAGTGGGTAGCCCTGCTCCACCGATTTCACCGAAACCAATTGGTTGCGACCACCGGCCACAACCATACTGGGAAACTGGCTACCT
>JAURCW010000186.1 GCA_030828265.1 Burkholderiales bacterium
CGCGTCTCGGGCCGACACGGCGTGGTGATTCGGCAGAACGGCCCTGGCATTAGCAATTGTGTAACGGCAATTGCAGCGGCCTACTGGGCGCACAGCCCTGTGGTCATGATTACGCCCGAGACAGGGACGATGGGCATTGGCCTGGGCGGCTTCCAAGAAGCGAATCAACTGCCCATGTTTCAAGAGTTCACCAAGTATCAGGGCCATGTGGTGAACCCCAAGCGTATGGCTGAAATTACAGCGCGTTGTTTTGACCGAGCCGTTTCTGAAATGGGCCCAACCCAGCTCAATATTCCTCGTGATTATTTCTATGGTGAGGTTACCTGCGAGATTCCGAAGCCCATGCGTGTGGATCGTGGCCCAGGTGGGGAAGACAGCCTAAAGGCAGCCGCCGACCTGCTGGCTACTGCCAAGTTCCCTGTCATTCTTGCCGGTGGTGGCGTGGTGATGGGTGATGCGGTTGAAGAGTGCAAAGCCTTGGCCGAGCGTCTGCACGCCCCCGTGGTCACGGGCTACCTTCGTAATGATGCTTTTCCCGCGAGCCATCCCCTTTGGGCAGGCCCCTTGGGCTACCAAGGGTCGAAGGCCGCCATGAAACTGATTGCCCAGGCCGATGTGGTCTTGGCCTTGGGTTCACGTATGGGTCCCTTTGGAACGCTGCCGCAGCACGGCCTGGACTACTGGCCAAAGAACGCCAAGATTATTCAGGTTGAGGCCGATCACACCAACCTGGGTCTTGTGAAGAAAATTACCGTGGGCATACATGGTGATGCAAAGGCAACGGCCAAGGCACTTACCGGGCTTGTCGCAGGTCGAACGCTGGCCAGTGATGCGAATAAGGCCGAGCGCGACGCCACCATCAAGGCAGAAAAAGCAGCCTGGGAAAAAGAGCTTGACGAATGGATTCACGAGCGTGACGACTACAGCCTTGACATGATTGAAGAGGCAAAGAAAGAGCGGACACCCAACGGTGGTGTGTATCTGCATCCACGCCAGGTTTTGCGTGAACTTGAAAAGGCCATGCCCAAGCGCGCCATGGTTTCAACCGACATTGGAAACATTAACTCGGTGGCCAACAGCTATCTTCGTTTTGAGGAGCCTCGTAGCTTCTTCGCGCCGATGAGCTTTGGTAACTGCGGCTATGCGCTGCCTACCATTATTGGTGCCAAGGTTGCGGCGCCCGATCGCCCAGCTATTGCCTACGCCGGTGACGGTGCCTGGGCCATGAGCATGGTGGAAGTCATGACCGCAGTACGCCACAACATTCCCGTGACTGCTGTTGTCTTCCATAACCGCCAATGGGGTGCTGAAAAGAAAAACCAGGTGGACTTTTACGGACGTCGCTTTGTGGCCGAAGAGCTAGAGAGCCCCAGCTTTGCAGGTATTGCCCAGTCCATGGGTGCCGAGGGCATTATGGTGGACCAGCTTGAGGACGTGGGCCCCGCGCTGCAAAAGGCGGTGGACATGCAGATGAACCAGCGCAAGACTTGTGTCATCGAGATTTTTTGCACGCGCGAACTTGGCGACCCCTTCCGCCGAGATGCATTAAGTAAGCCCGTTCGTTTCTTGGATAAGTACAAGGACTACGTCTAGATCGATTCGCCCTTGAGCGCTTGATCGTCGCTCTTTCTATTTTTCCTCCCTCGCCCTTTCTTCTTCTGGGCAAGTCCGGTCAGAGTCTTTCTGGTCGGACTTTTTTGTTTCTGGCTAGGGGGAAGTCAGGGTAAGCACGGATAGATCCCAAGTCATCTATATGAGTTAATTGAGTTCGATTCTACGGTTTCACCCGTTGTTTTTAGACCCGACGTAACTCTGCTGAGGGTCTAAACCAAGATCTCATCGCTCATTAAGAAAGTTTTAGTTATGGCCATCGTTTACCTTAAGAAAGCAGCAAAGAACCCCACAACCGAGACCGCCAATGCGCAGGCCGTGGTGAACGAGATGCTTGGGCAGATTCAGGCCCGCGGTGAAGAGGCGGTTCGTGAATACGCTGAAAAGCTCGACCGATGGACGGGTCCTATAGAGGTGACTGACGAAGAGCTTGAGCGACGCACAAAAGACATCCCCGCCTCCATAAAGGAAGATATTGAATTTGCGGCCGCCCAGGTTCGTGACTTTGCCCTTGCCCAGAAGGCGTCCTTAACGGAATTTCAGACGGAGCTCTATCCCGGCGTTGTAGCCGGTCAGCGGGTGATTCCCATGAATGTGGCCGGCTGCTACGTGCCAACGGGCCGTTACGCGCACATTGCAAGCGCCTACATGTCTGTGGCTACGGCCAAAGCGGCGGGTGTTCCCAACGTCATTGCATGCTCAACGCCCTACAAGGGTGAGGGCATTCATCCCCAGGTTCTCTACGCCATGAAGGTCGCGGGCGCCGACCGTATTCTTACTCTGGGTGGTGTGCAGGCCATTGCCTCCATGGCCTTTGGGCTTTTTACTGGTAAGCCCGCGGACATTATTGTTGGGCCCGGTAATAAGTTTGTGGCCGAGGCCAAGCGCATGCTTTTTGGTCAGGTGGGTATTGATGTCTTTGCAGGCCCATCCGAAGTGGCAGTCATTGCTGATGAGTCTGCGGATGCCGATATGGTCGCTTCTGACCTTGTGGGGCAGGCCGAGCATGGTCATGAGTCACCTGCTTGGCTTTTCACCGACTCCAAGTCTTTGGCGCAAGCCGTTATGAAGAAGGTGCCTGAGCTTATCGCTAAGCTTCCCGACACGGCCCGCGATGCAGCAGGCGCGGCATGGCGCGATTATGGCGAGGTTATCGTCTGTGACACCCGCGAGGAAGTGGCCGAGGTCTCAGACCG
>JAURCW010000057.1 GCA_030828265.1 Burkholderiales bacterium
CGTAACTCGGCGATGGTGTGAACGATCTTCATTCAGACATTCAGATTGAAATAGGTGCGACGCCCACGCAACTGGACGATCTGCTGAACCAACGCCTCAAAGTCGTCTTCGCGGTCGATGGGGTTCAGTGCCGCCGTATTCACAATAAGAAGGGGGGCGTCCTCGTAGCGGTGAAAGAAGTCGGTGTAGGCCTCTGACAGCTCCCGCAGGTAGTCGTGAGACATACCCTGCTCCATGGCGATACCACGTTGGGAAATGCGATTCACCAATTGTTCAGCAGAGGCCTGCAAGACAATCACAAGGTCGGGCGTTGGAGCCTGGGGCCGGAGCGACTCGTAGATCGTCTGGTACAAGGCGAGCTCGTCGTCCGAAAGGGTAAGGCGCGCGAAAAGGGGATCCTTCTCAAGCATAAAGTCCGACACCATGTACTCATTGAAGAGATCGCGCTGCGAGACCTCACGCAGCTGATCAATTCGCTGAAAAAGAAAAAACAACTGCGTCGGAAAGGCATAGCGTGCGCTGTCACGGTAAAAGCGCGATAGAAAAGGGTTGGCCTCGGGCGCCTCAAGCAATGGGCGATACCCAAACCGCTCGGCAAACTTCAGTGCGAGACTGCTCTTGCCCACGCCGATCGGCCCCTCGAAAACAATCGACCGAAAGCGCTGGCACCAGTCCGGTCTCATGCCGCTTTCTCCATAGGGTCGATGGGTTCGGCCATGGGCTGGCACTCGAGTCGTGCCACCTCTGGCAACTGCAGCCAAAGCGCTTGACTGCTGCAGGGCTCGCCTGTAGCCGGGTGGGGAAGCTGAAGACGCTCTCCAAGCCAAGGTTCCAAATCAAGAAGGGGGCCAAGCACAAAGGCTCTGCCCGAGGCCCGCGGGTGTGGAAGGCTCAGACGTGCACCGTCCGACGTTCGCCCCTCCATCCAAATTAGATCAAGGTCAAGGGTACGAGCTGCCGCCAATGCTTGGCCTGTCTTGTTCCCCCGAATACGTCCCCAGTGACTCTCAAGCGATAAAAGCTCTTCGAGTAGCTCAAGCGGCTCCAGGCTCGTATCCATTAGGCTGCAGGCATTAAAAAAAAGGGGGCCTTCGGCCATCACGGGCGCCGAGCGCCACAGCCGTGAGCTTGCAAGAACTCGGCACTTCTCGAGACTCTCAAGCTCCTTCATCACAAGTCGTAAATTGGCCTCTGCGGAACGACCTGCGAAAGGAAGGTTCGCGCCAAGGGCGAGCAACGAAAGGCTCACGACTCCGTGCCCCCCTCAGAAAGGACAAGGCCGTCACCTTGCGCAGCAGGCTTTGATCTACGTCGACGCCGAGGCCGTGGACTGGAACTTGAGGCCTGTCGTGTGTTGGTTCTCTGAACAAGCTGGGCACGATGCTCTTCGCCTTCGGCTTCAAGAAACTCGGTCCACCAGGCGCCAAGGCCCTCGGGAGCTTGACCCACTGCCTCTCGGAGCAGAAGAAAATCGTAGCCCGCACGAAAGCGCAGATGACTTAATAGCCGAAACGGGGCCTGGCCATTGCGCTTCTCAAATCGGGGCTGCAGCAACCAGATCTCACGCAGATCGGCGACCACACGCTTTTGAATGGAAAGTCGATCAAGCTGCTGATCGATCACCTGGTCAATCGCCTCATGCAGGCCTGGCACCGACTTCATGCCCTGCGCCTCGAGCTTCTTCCAGTGTCGATAAACAGGGCACCAGAGTAGGCTTGCGAATAAAAAGCCAACGGAAATAGGCTTACCCTGCTGGACTCGTTGGTCGGTGCGCTCAAGCGCAAGCTTCACAAAAGCCAGGGACTGTTGCTTCTCGTCCTCACTGCCCTCGGGCTCCAAAACCATGTCAACCAACGGCAGACAGCCATGATGCAGTCCATAGCGGCGCAGTTGCTGCAGCCCAGAGAAGGCCTGACCGGACTGCAACAGCTTAATCATCTCGTCAAAAAGCCTTGCCTGCGGAACATTCTGAATAAGGTCGGCCAGATCGGCAATGGGCTCGGTGGTCTTTGCCTCAAGGTCAAACTGCAGCTTGGCTGCAAAACGCACAACACGAAGCATCCGCACGGGGTCTTCCCTGTAGCGACGCTCGGGCTGTCCAATGATTCGAATACGGCGCGACTGAAGATCTTCTACCCCATGGTGATAGTCGAGAACCGTGTCGCTTAAGGGGTCGTAGTAGAGCGCATTGATACTGAGGTCGCGTCGAGCAGCATCCTCGTGCTGCTCGCCAAAGGTGTTGTCGCGTAACACGCGGCCATGGGCATCGGTCTCGTGGTCATCGCCTGCCGCAGCTCGAAAGGTAGAGACCTCAATGGTCTCGGGCCCAAAAAGCACATGTACCAGTCGAAACCGCTTTCCAATAATTCGGGCACGGCGGAAGATATGCTGGACGTCTTCGGGCGTTGCATCGGTGGCAACGTCAAAGTCCTTGGGCCGCAGTCCGAGCATCAGATCGCGCACGGCACCCCCTACAACAAAAGCCTTGTAGCCCGCCTGTTGCAGGCCTTCCACCGTGCGAATGGCACCCGAGGAGACAAGCCTGCGGTCAATGCCAATGCGCGAGGCCTTATGGACCTTGGGATCATGCCCCCGTGCATGGCCTCGTCCATGGGCATGCCCGGGAGCAAACCTTGCGAGGGAGCGAAGAAGTTTACGAATCACGAGGCTAAGAGTATCAAGCCTCTGGGGATTTGAAGAGATCAAGAATGGGCCAGCCCTGAACCTTGGCATGCGCCCGAAGTCGGTCATCGGGGTTGGCTGCAACAGGATGGCTGACCCGGGCAAGCAAGGGCAGGTCATTCATGGAGTCACTGTAAAACCAAGACGTCTCAAAGTCCTCCAGTCCAAGGTACTGAAGCGCGAGCCATTGAGCCACTCGAGTGACCTTGCCTTCACGAAAGCTTGGCAGGCCCTTGTGCCTTCCAGTGAACTCGCCCTCGGCATCGGTCTCGACCTCCGTAGCAATAAGCTGGTTAATACCGAAGGCCTGCGCGATAGGTCGGGTGATGAAGTCGTTGGTGGCAGTGACCACCGCGCAGAGGCTTCCCTCGTCCTGATGCCTGCGTACCAGAGCTCGCGCTGTGTCGTGGATCTGCGGGAAGATCACCCGTTGAAGAAAATCGTCCCGCCAGGCCTCAAGCTGATGCCGAGGATGCTCTCCAAGCGGCCCAAGCTGAAAGGCTAAGAAGGCATCAATATCAAGAATGCCGGCCTTGTAGTCTTCGTAGAACTCCTCGTTGCGGCGCCGGTGCCATTCCGGGTCAACCAGCCCAAGCCGGGCAAGTTCATTAGCCCAGCTGACATCGCTGTCAATCGGCAAAAGGGTGTGGTCAAGGTCAAAGAGGGCAAGCCGCAAAGGCTGCGTTGAGTTAGGCGGAGGCATTTTTAATGGGCCCTTCCATAAGGCTTCGAATAAGGTTAAGGCCCACCGGCTTTTTTAGCGCCAGCGCCCTAGAGTCCGCGGCATCCATTAGCGCTGTGAGGCGGTCAAGGCCTCGGGGAAGGCGCTCGAGCATGAATTGGAAAAGACTGTCGTAGTCGGAACGGTTAGGCTGGTTCATCCAGCCCAGCTCAAAGGCTCGGTTGCGTAGGGCCTGAAGCTTCTCGGAATCCGAGAGCTCTTGGAGCTCAAAAATCAGGCCTTGGCCAAGCCGGGTTCGAAGGTCTTCACGCTTAAGAAGGCTCTGCAGGGGCGGGCGGTCTGCCGTGACCACAAGCCTTTCATGGGTCTCCGCACTGCGAACAAAAAGCTTGAAAAGGGCGGCCTCGAGTCGTTCGCCTTCAACGGCCTTATGAAGGTTATCCAGTAGCCAGGTCCTCGCGCGTACCTGGTCCAAGAGCTGCACAAAGGCCAGTGCCTCGTCGCTGTCCTCGAGGTCCACGTAATGGCAGTGTGGCGCCTCTTGCGCCCAGGCCTGCGTCCAGAAACTCTTTCCGGACCCGGGTGGTCCCCAAAGGTAAAGGCTTGCGGCTTCCAGCCCCTGGTTCAAACCAAGGCCTGACTGCTCGGTCTTTGAGCCGGCCGATGCAGGACTGAGACTGCAAAATCGCTCGAGCCACAGCAACGCCTCGGTATTGGCCCCGGTGACCCCACGGTCAAGCGAGGGCCGTGGTGCCGTCATCAGTGCAAGGGGCTGCTGGGAGAGAAGGTCGTCTGCCATAGAATGGGCATTTTCGGGTGCATTTCAATGAACGCCAAATCAACAGGTCTGAGCTACAAACAAGCCGGTGTCGACATCGAGGCGGGGGACGCCCTGGTTGACCGCATTAAGCCCTTGGCGAAAGCCACACTGCGCCCCGAGGTACTCGCTGGCATTGGTGGTTTTGGAGCACTTTTTGAAATGCCCAAGGGCTACAAAGAGCCGGTTCTTGTCTCTGGTACGGACGGGGTGGGCACCAAGCTTAAGCTTGCCTTCGCCCTCAATCGGCATGACACCATTGGCATTGACCTGGTCGGCATGAGTGTGAACGACATTCTGGTTCAGGGTGCAGAGCCCTTATTCTTTCTCGACTACTTCGCAACTGGTCGGCTCTCGGTCGACACGGGGGCCTCGGTGGTCGCAGGTATTGCCAAGGGCTGTGAGATGGCGGGCTGCGCGCTGATTGGTGGCGAAACCGCCGAGATGCCCGGTATGTATGTCGAGGGGGAATACGATCTTGCAGGCTTTGCCGTGGGGGTGGTTGAAAAGTCTCAGATGCTTACGGGTAAGCAGGTTCGGTCGGGGGATCGTCTGCTTGGCCTTGCTTCGAACGGCTTTCATAGCAACGGTTATTCCCTGGTTCGAGCCGTCTTAGAAAAGGCGCTTGGAGAGATCTCAGAAAAAAGCCTGTCAGCCATTGAACTGCCTTGCAGCTGGTCGCTCGATGAGCCGCTGCCTCTTAGCGAACTGCTTCTCGCGCCCACGCGTATTTATGTCAAGCCTGTGCTTGAAGCACTGCGCAGTCATCCATCCTCCATCCATGCCATGGCTCACATCACGGGCGGTGGCCTAGTGGGCAATGTTCCTCGTGTTCTGCCTGAGGGGCTTAAGGCCGAGCTAAGGGCGGGGTCGTGGCCGATGCCCGCTGTTATGCATTGGGTGCAAGACCAGGGTGGTATCGAGACCGATGAAATTTACAGGGTGTTCAACGCTGGCATTGGCATGGTGCTTGTCGTGGCCGCCGAGCAGGCTGAAGCGATTGCAGCAACGCTCACAGCGGCCGGTGAACGCGTCTACGCCCTAGGTGAGATTACGTCGCAAGCGGCTGGCGAGGCTGCAACCGTTATTCGTTAACTTCTGCAGGCTGTAAACTAGCCGCGCGGATGATGCTGGGCATGCAAGAGCTTTAGCCTCGCCTGAGCAACATGGGTATAAATTTGCGTGGTTGAGATGTCGGAGTGCCCCAAGAGCATTTGAACCACGCGCAGGTCAGCACCATGGTTAAGCAGATGGCTCGCAAAAGCGTGACGTAGGGCATGGGGTGATAAGGGAATGTTTAGGCCAGCCTCTTTGGCATAGCGTTTTATGAGCATCCAGAAATACTGGCGGCTCATGGCATCCCCCCGCTCGGTCACAAACACCATGTCCGACATGCGCCCCTTCAAGATCAGCGCGCGTGACCCCTTGAGATAGCTCGACAGCCAGTGACCTGCCTCATCGCCAAAGGGAACAAGACGGTCTTTGTTGCCTTTTCCTGTGACTCGAAGGATGCCCTCGTTGAGGCTAAGCCGTGGAAGGCTAAGGCCAATGAGCTCCGAGACACGCAATCCGGTGGCATAGAGCAGCTCAAGCATGGCCTTGTCTCGAAGTCCCAGAACCGACTCGGCATCCTTTTGAAGCGGTGCCGCCAAAAGTGCCTCGACCTGGTCCTCAGCGGCCGTAAGAGGCAGTCTGCGGGCCTGGCGGGCGGCCTTAAGGCATGCCGTGGGGTCATCGGCACGGCGCCCTTCTCGAACCAGCCAGCCGTAAAACCGCCGAAAGCATGACAGCCTGCGATTACTGGTGGCGGGCCGAACCTTTCGGAAACTGGCGGCAAGAAAACTCTGCAGGGCGGCCTCATCTAAAGCCTCGATGGTCCGGGGGGTGTCCGCAAGGTCGTTGGCTGGGTCAGCCACCCATGCAGCAAGCTGATGAAGGTCGCGCCGATAGGCCTGAAGGCTGTTGGCCGATAGGCCTTCTTCGAGCAAGAGGGTGTGGCAGAAGGCCTCGATGGGCTCAATGGAAGGCGTCATTCCTTAGGCTTCTCGATCTTGCGCAAGCGCCCAGTCAATATGGCGATTCACCATCGCTCCGCATTGGCCACGGCGTTGCTTCAAGGCGTCACGGACGGCTTTACGGTCGACATTCGAAAGTGGCTCGCGCAGCGCATTGCCCAGGCCGATGGCAAGGTTTCGAAGCCATCGGGCATGTCCGATACGCCGAATGGCACTGCCCTGGTGACGATCGTTGAACTCGTCTTCGGTCCAGCTAAATAGGCTAACAAGGTTCGCTGCATCAAGGCCATGACGGGCCGCAAAATCAGGCAGGGTTGCCTTCCGGGCAAACCGATTCCAGGGGCAGACCCGCTGGCAGTCATCGCATCCGTAAACCCTGTTACCCATGAGCGGTCGCAGTGATTCCTCAATGTCGCCCTCGTGTTCGATGGTGAGGTAAGAAATACAGCGCCTCGCATCAAGCTGATAAGGGCCAGTAAAGGCCTGGGTGGGGCAGGCGACAAGGCAGTCGGTACAGCTGCCGCAGTGACCTGCCGGGCTCACATCCGCAGGCATGGCCTCTTCGCCCTTTTGTGCCAGAAGCTGCTCGGCCGAGAGCCGGGTAAGAAGAACGCCCAGAAAAATCATCGAGCCCTGCTCACGGGTGAGCAGCAGGGTGTTTTTACCTTGCCAGCCCTTTTGAGCCTTCGCGGCAAGGGCAACCTCCATCAGGGGTGCCGAGTCGACACAGGCACGAAAGTCTGAGCTCGGGCGCTGCCAGAGCTCTGCCATAACCTGGGCAAGCTGCCCAAGCCGCCCGCGCAAGACCTTGTGATAGTCGCGGCCTCGCGCGTAGACCGAGACGACAGCGCGCCGGGGATCTTCCAGGGCCTGCTCCTCGTCGGCCCGCCACTGGGGCCCTTCGCGTGGCAGGTAGGACAGGCCGACCACGAGCGCCGTCTGGGCCCCTGGTAGCAGTTGGCTCGGGTCTGCGCGCTGGTTGGGAGACCGAGCCATGTAGAGCATGTCCCCTTGCCTGCCGTCATCAAGCCACTGAAAGAGTCTTTTTAATTCCGCATCTAAAAGACCTTCTTTTAGCGAAACAAGTCCAAGGTCAAGCAGTCCAAGTGCTTGGAGCGCGTTCTGTACTTGCGACAGGCTCGGGTTAGCATGAGGGGTTGAAATGGACGATTTAACGTGGGACATGATGTGATTGTTGACCGGCCGGCCAGGGAGTTCAATTCCGTGGATGCAGACGGACTGACTTTACTGGGTCAGGCCCTTGCGCGTTTGGTGCATGAAGGATGCCTGCAGCGGGTCTATCTGCGTGGGGGGCTTGGCGTGGGCAAGACCAGCCTGGCGCGCGCGGTTTTGCAGTCCCTCGGGGTCACTGGTCGAATCAAGAGCCCAAGTTTTTCAGTGGCCGAGACCTACGAGCTCGGCCCGAATCTTTTGGCCGCCCATCTGGATTTTTATCGGCTTGATGATCCCACTGCCTGGCGTAGTGCGGGACTTCGCGACTGCCTTGCGGAGTCCTCGGTCTGCCTTGTGGAGTGGCCAGAAAAGGCGCAAGGCCTACCTGCTGCCGACCTTGAGGTCGAGATGGACTGGGTCGCCATTGAGGCGCCGCAGGGCCCGCGTCGACTTCAGTTTCGTTTTGCGAAGTCAGAGCAAGCGCAGCGCTTTGAGTCTGTTTTGAACGAGCTTCAGCTCGACCATGACCA
>JAURCW010000166.1 GCA_030828265.1 Burkholderiales bacterium
CAGGCCGAGCTCTGGTCCTCCCTTCCGGCCGAGCTTGTCGCGAATGCGCCGGTAGTACCTGCGCCAACGCCAAGCCCACCCGCGAAAGAACCCGCCCCTGCGCGACCCAGTGCGCAAGAGGCCGAGATTGCGCTTGCCAAGAAAAAGGCCGAAGAGGAGCAGGCGCGCCGTAAGGCCGAGGAGCAGGCTGAGCAGGATCGCCTACGCAAGGCCAAAGAGGCCGCCGAGCAAAAACGCCTTGCTGAGGAGAGGGCCGAGCGCGACAAGCTTGCCAAAGAGAAAGCCGAGAAGGCCGAAAAGGACCGCCTTGAGAAACTTCAGCAGGCGCGGCTTGCGAAGGAAAAAGCGGAGGCCGAGCGCAGGAAAAAACTTGCTGAAGAAAAAGCAGCACGCGAGCGTGCCGAGCTTGAACAACGTCGAAAGGAGGCGACCGAGCGTATTCGCCAAGAGCAGCTTGCTAAGGTCAAGGCAAGCCTTGGCCAAGACCCCAAGGCCAAGGCCGCAGACAAGGGCGATGACGTACGAACCCGAGCGGGCGTGGCCGGTGGTGCCGAAATGGGTGACCGCACCGGTGTGCTTGCAGACTACGCGGCATCCATTCGTGCGCGCATTCGCAGCCGCATTAGCTTTGACCCCGTGCGGGCTCCCGATAACCCCGAGGTGATTTTTGTTGTTGAGCAACAGGCCACAGGGCGCGTTGTTAAAGTGACAAAGAAAAAGTCAAGTGGCAATGCAGGCTGGGATGCAGCTGTTGAACGTGCCATCTGGGGCAGTAGCCCTCTGCCCAAAACCGCCGATGGCCAGGTTGAAAACCCTTTGACCCTTGCCTTTCGGCCCCTTGATCGCCCACAAACCCCTCGCTAGGCAAAGGCAGGTCCTATAATGGTTTTGGTGAGCTATACATCCTTTTCCCCATCGGCAGGCCTTCGCCCGTCCCTCGCAAACCTTGCCCGTTTTTTAGGCTGCGTGAACCCCGTTTATCGGCGTCTCGCGCAGGCTTTCCTCTTGGGTATAGGCCTGCTCGCTGGCCCGTTATCCGCCTATGCGCAGGGAATGCGCATTGACATCACCGGTGTGGGCGATCGCCAAATACCTGTGGCCATTGCCCCTTTACTTACCGTCGACCCTCAGAATCGGGCCCTTGCCGATACAGTGCTCGAGGTCGTCCAGGCCGACCTTCGTCGTACCGGCAGCTTTAGCCTTCTTCCAGTGGGCCCACAGAACCCTGCGCTCTCCGAGAACACGGCCGTCAACCCCACTTTGTTTGGCCAATGGCGAGCACAGGGGGCCAACGCCCTGGTAGTGGGCAGTGCCTCGCGCACACCCGATGGTCAGCTTGAAGTACGGTTTCGTGTGCTCGACACGCTTAAGTCAGAAGACCTCGGTGGCCTGGTATTAACAAGCCAAGCCTCGCATCTCGATGCCCGTCGGTCGGCCCACCGCATGGCCGACTACATTCTTGAAAAGCTCTCGGGCGAGCCAGGGTTTTTCTCCTCTCGTCTTGCCTATGTTCGGCGTGAAGGCCGCAACCATATTCTTGTTATTGCCGACTCCGATGGTGAGAATGCGCAGCCCGCCCTTCGTTCCACCCAGCCCATTATTTCGCTCGCATGGTCCCCAACTGGCGATAGGCTCGCCTACGTCTCGTTTGAGACCGGTAAACCGGTGGTCTATGTGCACGAGCTCGCCACCGGGAAACGTTCGGTGGTGGCCAACTACAAAGGCAGCAACAGCGCGCCCGCCTGGTCGCCCGACGGAAGGCAGCTGGCCATGGTGCTGACGCGCGATGGTATTTCCCAAATTTACATTGCCAATGCCGATGGCAGCGGGCTTCGACGCCTCTTGCGTTCCTCGGCCATTAACACCGAGCCAAGCTTTTCGGCCGATGGCCAGCATGTGTATTTCACATCCGACCAGACCGGTAGCCCCCAAATCTACCGTGCCCGCGTGGACAGCTCGGGAAGGCTCGAGCGGCTAACCTTCACCGGGGGTTTCAATGCGCGCCCTGTTATCAGCCCCGACGGAAAAACCATGGCCTTTGTTGCCCGCCGGGATAAGAAATTTCTGATTGCCGTTATGAACCTTGAGACCCAGGAAGAGAGAATCGTAAGCAGCGGTCCTAAAGATGACTCGCCAAGCTTTGCGCCTAATAGCCGCTGGGTCATCTTCTCGAGCCGAGTCAACGACCGCGATCTTCTATCGGCCGCCTCCATTGACGGTCGAGTGCGATCGCGTATAAGCCTGGATGCAGCTGGCATCCGCAACCCGGCCTGGGGCCGAATTCCTACCTCTCAATAGCGAAACCATGACACCGTCAACGACATCGTTTATGCGTTTGCCTCAGGCAGTCCTTATGGCATGCCTTCTTGGTCTGTCAGCCTGTTCCACTGTCAGTCTCGACGATGCCCCTGCACCGATTGAGGGCAGTGCCATTAATCCAGTGGAGTCGGTGGATCGGGCGGGCTCTGCGCAGGCCCAAGGGCTTGGCTCTGGCATGGGCGCTGAGCAGGGCATTTCAGGTGGGGAGATTCAAGAGAAATCTCTCAACGCATCCTCGGATGCATCGCGTATGGGTGATGATGGTGTGCCCTATGCGGCCATTTACTTTAGCTTTGACAGCGTTGAGATCGCCCGTGACTACGATGAGATGCTTCAAAAAGTTGCCGACTACATGCGGCTCTACGACCACCAGTCCCTCGCCATTGAGGGCAATACCGACGACCGAGGCACCTCAGAGTACAACCTAGCCCTTGGCCAACGTCGATCCGAGGCTGTCTCGCGGGCACTTCAAATTCTTGGTGTGCCCAGTCGACGCATAGAGGCCATAAGTAACGGCGAGGAAAAGCCGCGAAACAAAATGGGCGATGAGGCCGCCCGCGCCGAGAACCGACGAGCTGATCTCTTTTTTGTAAGCAAGCTACCATGAAAAAAAACTGGGCCCCCTTTGTTACCGGCGTCACCTTAAGTCTGCTTGTTGCGTCACCCGCCTGGGCGCAATTTTTTTCAGACGATGAGGCTCGCAAGGCCATTATTGAATTGCGGGCTCGTATTGCCTCGCTTGAGAAACAGTCGGAATCGTTGGTAACGGAGAACTCCACACTCAAGTCACGTGTTGATGGCATGGCCAAGTCGCAGCTCGACA
>JAURCW010000029.1 GCA_030828265.1 Burkholderiales bacterium
AACCTTCTGCAGTCCCCCGAGCAGGCACTTGTACTGGCCTCTATTGTCGAGAGGGAGACACAGGCTCCGGAAGATCGCGCTCGTGTCTCGGCGGTTTTGCAAAATCGGCTTCGTATTGGCATGCGTTTGCAGTCCGACCCCACCACTATCTACGGCCTAGGGTCGGCCTTTGATGGCAATCTTCGCCGCAACGATTTAAGTCATCCTTCCCCCTACAACACCTACCGTCACAAGGGCCTGCCACCGGGTCCGATTGCCAGCCCAGGGCGCCTGGCGTTATTGGCAGCGTTGCAGCCCGCAGAGACTTCGGCACTTTATTTTGTGGCCAAGGGCAATGGCCGCTCTTACTTTAGCCATGACCTTAAGCAGCACAACTGGGCTGTGAACTATTACCAACGGGGTATTGGGCAGCCTCCACCTGCGGAAAGAAGCCTGTGAGCCTTTTTGGGTCCAGTCCACCGCCCAGTGCCAGCCAGTCGGCGGAACCAAGCGCAACGGGCCCGAGGTTTCTGGTGCTCGAGGGCATTGACGGCGCGGGTAAGAGTACCCACCTTCAGTTTCTTGCCAATCGTTTACGTGAGTCGGGCCAGTCGGTTCTCATCACACGTGAGCCTGGGGGCAGCCCCTTGACCGAGACGCTTCGAGAAATTGTTTTGCATTCGCCTATGGATGGTCTGACTGAGCTGCTTATTATTTTTGCGGCCCGCCGCGATCATCTGCGGCAGACCATCTGGCCGGCTTTGGAACGTGGACAATGGGTTATTTCCGATCGTTTTACCGATTCCACGCGGGCTTATCAGGGGACAGCCCGTGGACTGCCATCAAGCCTCATCGAGGCCATGGCTCAGGCCGTTGAGGCAGAGGGTAGGGGCCCTGACCATGTCTTCTATTTCGATCTTCCGGCCGAAGTGGCCGCCAAGCGAAGGCGCGATCGTTCTGCGGGCGCACTGCTTGCCGAAGAGGCTGATCGGTTCGATACCGAGACCATTGCGTTCTTCGAAAGGGTTCGCCTGGGCTATCGGCTTGCGGCCCAAAATCGCCAGGACCGACAGACCTGGATTGACGCACAGCGCTCGGTCGAAGCCATCCAGCAAGACCTCGCCCAGGTCATGCATTCTTGGCTTTCCTTCAACGCCCAACTTAGCGGTACGGCTGCCCCATGACTAAGGCAGGGCAGCAGCCAGACTCACTGGGGAATGCGCAATCTTGCCTCGTATGGAAGCCTTGGTTTGATGACTGGTGGACGCAGTCCAGGCCCTTTCTTCAAGCTGAGGCCCAGGCCGGGCTTCTTGTTGGGCCCGCCCGGATGGATCTCGGTGCCTTCGCGCTTGCCCTTGCTGCGGCGCGGCTGTGTCATCAGCCTGCTCCGGATGGGCGGGCCTGCGGAAAGTGCCCAAGCTGCCGTTGGGTAGCCCAGGGGCAGCACCCGGACTGCCGCTGGATTCGATCGGCCATGGAGCAGGGCGCCGACTCCGAGGCAGCATCTGACGACTCGGACGAGTCCGCCGATGAGTTGGCTACCGGGTCAGAGCCTGCTGCAGAGACAGCCGAGGGAGACTCCGCAGGCAAAGAAAAGAAACAGAGCGCCCAGATTCTAATTGGCCAGATACGGTTGCTTCAAGATTTTGCGGGGGTGAGCTCGCATCGAGGGGGCTCACGCTGGGCCGTCATTGGGTCCATTCATCGTCTCAATATCTTTTCGGCCAACGCCCTATTGAAAGGCCTTGAGGAGCCGGAATCGGGCATGCGGTATTTGCTATACGCCGAAAGGCTTCGTGGCGTACCGGCCACCATTCTTTCGCGTTGCCGCCGGCTGGTTCTTCAGACGAACGCCCGTAGCGTTCAAGACCATGCGCTAGGAGCAAACGAGGCCAGTTCCTGGCTATTGCCCTTTCTAACTGGCCGGCCTGTGCGAGTGCAGCCCACGGCTTGGGCTGCCCGTGTGGTTAAGACCACCTCCATTGCCGATGCGGTCGAACTGTTGTTGCGCTGGCTCACCGACATGGAGCGCGCGCGCCATGGTCTTGAGGTCCGTCACTTTCCAAAGGAGGCTGAGGCGCTTAGGGCCTGGGCTCATGCAGCGTCGGGTCAGACGTCGGCAGTGCCTTATGCCGACCGTTACGCAAGACTCATCGATAAGCTTTTGGTCTATGCCCGTGGCAGTCAGCACCCCGTGAATGCACAGCTTTACCTGGAGTCTGTGTTTGAGGACCTTCGTCAGTTGCTGTTCCCTGGAATAATCAGGCGTTGAAATTTAGAAAGTCATCTCATGCCGCTTGAGTTTGCCGACTCCCACTGCCATTTGAACTACGAGGGCTTGTCGCAGCGTACCGACGACGTACTCCAGGCCATGGCTTGCGCTGGGGTAACACGCGCTCTGAATATATGTACAACCCTTGAGGAGGCCGATCAGGTTCTCGAGCAGACCATAGGCCGGCCTCGTCTTTGGTGTTCGGTGGGTGTCCATCCCGATTACGACGAAGTCGCCCGCGAGCCTACCGTGGACGAGTTAGTTAGCCGGGCCGATCACGAGAAGGTTGTGGCGATTGGTGAAACGGGTCTGGACTACTACCGACTCAAAGGCGACCTGGACTGGCAGCGGGAGCGGTTTCGGGTCCATATTCGCGCCGCACGTACGGTGAATAAGCCCTTAATTATTCATACTCGTGAAGCAGCGGATGACACTTTACGTATCCTTCGTGAAGAGAAATCACATGAAGTTGCTGGCGTAATGCATTGTTTTACTGAATCAATTGATGTCGCACGTGCCGCCATCGATTTGGGGTTCTTTATCTCGCTGTCAGGGATCGTGACCTTTAAGAATGCTCAGCAGGTTCACGAGGTTGCTCGTGAAGTCCCGCTTGAGAACCTTCTTATTGAGACGGACGCTCCGTTTCTTGCCCCGGTGCCGTTTCGAGGTAAGACCAATGAACCGGCCTTTGTGGTGCATGTGGCTGAGCGCATTGCCGAACTCAAGGGCCTCGCCGTTGAGGAAGTCGCACAAGTCACGACACAGAATTTCTGCCGGTTTATACGCCAGGCGGCTTAGCTTCGAGCCGCGTTAATGTCTCGGCGGCATCGCCTACAGATCTATGAATAGCTGCATTAAGATCTAACTTCGTCCTAAAATTTGCCCATAATGTATATTATGTTAACTAATCTACTTATAAGAGAAGAGTCTCAACGACCCCCCTCCTCAGGATGCAGTAGTTAGATAGAGCAAGCGGGTCTGCGCAGGGTGACCGACCGGCGTGGCGTGCCCGCACTCAAAACCTAAAGCCGCTCAAAGACCACCGCAATGCCTTGGCCACCCCCAATGCACATGGTGGCAAGCCCATACCGGCCGCCGCTGCGGTGAAGCTCGTGAATGCACTTGGTTGCAATCACCGCGCCGGTTGCACCTACGGGGTGGCCAAGCGCAATGGCGCCGCCGTTAATGTTGACCTTAGCAGGATCAAACCCAAGCACCTTCGTCACTGTCAGAGCCTGCGCTGCAAAGGCCTCGTTCGACTCAATGACATCGATCTGGTCGAGTGACAGGCCCGCACGCTGCAGGGCAATTTTCGTTGAAGGAATCGGCCCCTCGCCCATGACGTCGTTTGGAACTCCGGCCACGGCGTAGCTGACGACCCGTGCGAGTGGTTTGGCTTTTGTTTTTGCTACCGCCGCCGCCTCGCCAAGGACAAGAAAGGCGCCCGCATCGTTAATGCCCGAGGCATTGCCTGCGGTCACAGAGCCGTCTTTTTTAAACGCAGGCTTCATGGCGGCGAGCTTTTCAAGGCTTGTCGCCCGTGGATGCTCGTCGGTATCAAAGACAACATCACCTTTTTTGGAGCTGATGGTGATGGGCACAATTTGATCTTTGAAGCGTCCCTCGGCAATGGCCTTGGCAGCCCGGTTCTGTGATTCAAGGGCAAAGGCGTCCTGGTCCTCGCGCGAAAGGCCGTGCTTGGTGGCAAGGTTTTCTGCAGTAATACCCATGTGTCCAACACCAAAGGGGTCGGTCAGGGCAGCCACCATCATGTCAATCACCTTGGTGTCGCCCATACGAGCGCCGCTTCGCATGGCGGGGCTCAGGTAGCCGCCACGGCTCATCACTTCAACGCCGCCACCAATACCAAAATCGGAGTCCCCGAGAAGGATATTCTGGCTGGTTGAGACAACGGCTTGCAGAGCCGAGCCACAAAGCCTGTTGATGGTGAGGGCCACCGATGTCATAGGCAGGCCTGCTTGAATACTTGCAACCCTTGCCACATAGGCTGAACGTGACTCGGTGGGAATGCAGTTCCCCACCACCGCATATTGCACAAGCTCGGCATCGACAGCCGAGCGGGCGATAGCCTCTTTCATCACCATACCGCCAAGCTCGCTGGGCTCGAGGCTCGATAGGCTGCCTCCAAATCCGCCAATGGCGGAACGCACGGCACTTAGAACTAAGACTTCTCTCATATTGCTCTCCTCTGCTTAGGTTTCAATGGGTTTCTGGTTCTTAGGTGATTTGAGGTGACCGTTAGGGCTCGGTAAAGAACTCGGGGCCTCGGGGTCTACCCAGATGGCTTCAAGGTCATAGGCATCGCTCTCGACGATGTCAACGTCGGCCCACTCGCCAAGCCTTACCGGCATGGTGTGCCGTGAATTGGGGTCTGGCCAAATACGTACAGTCCCGTCAATTTCTGGGGCATCGCCCGGGCCACGGGCAATGAGGCAGCCCTCCTCTTCATCGATGGCGTCAATGAGAACACGCACGCGCCGGCCGACCCAGCGCTGCAGCCGAGCCTCTGAGATGGGCGCCTGATGCGCCATAACGCGTTCTTGGCGCTCACGTCGAACCTCTTCGGGGACCGGATTGGCTAGCTGGTTGGCGGTGGCGCCCTCGACTGGACTGTAGGCAAAACAGCCCAGTCGGTCGATCTGTGCCTCACTTAGGAAATCCAAAAGCACCTGAAACTCGTCCTCGGTCTCCCCAGGAAAGCCCGCAATAAAGGTGCTTCGAAGGGTGAGGTCGGGGCAGACCTTGCGCCAACTTTGGATACGGTTCAGCACTTTTTCGGCGGCGGCCGGTCTTTTCATGCGCTTTAAGACATCCGGATGACCATGTTGAAACGGAATGTCCAGATAGGGAAGTATCTTGCCCTGAGCCATGAGGTCAAGAACATCATCGACATGCGGATAAGGGTAGACGTAATGCAACCTGACCCAGACCCCCAGCTCTCCGAGCTCCTTGGCAAGCTCATAAAAATGCGTCTTTACAGGTCTGCCATTGACAAAGTCCGTGCGATGACGGAGGTCTACGCCGTAGGCGCTCGTGTCCTGTGAGACGACAAGTAACTCTTTAACGCCCGCCTTCACAAGGGCCTCAGCCTCGCGCATCACCTCACCTATCGGCCGGGAGACGAGGTCGCCGCGCATGCTAGGGATAATGCAAAAGCTGCAGCGATGGTTGCAGCCCTCCGAGACCTTTAGATACCCGTAGTGGCTTGGAGTAAGCCGAATTCCTTGCTCGGGAACAAGATCGGTGAAGGGGTCGTGCGGCTTGGGAAGATGGGTGTGAATAGCCTGCATAACCTCGGCCGTGGCGTGCGGCCCGGTGACGGCGAGAACCTTGGGGTGTGTCTTCTGAACGAGGTCGCGCTTGCCAAGGCAGCCCGTCACGATGACCTTTCCATTTTCTTCTAGGGCCTCACCAATGGCGTCAAGGCTCTCTTGCACTGCCTCGTCAATAAAGCCGCAGGTGTTTACGACAACAAGGTCGGCCCCCCCATAGTCGGCGGAAATGGCATAACCTTCGGCTCGAAGCTGAGTAAGAATGCGCTCCGAGTCAACAAGCGCCTTGGGGCAGCCGAGCGAGACAAAGCCAACCGTGGGACTGGTCACAGAATGCGCACTGCCCTAGTCGTTCTTAGGCTTGCTGGCTGGGCGCTCTTCTCCTTTTGGGAACCCAAAAGAGGACATCATGTTGCGCGTGTTGGCCTGCATCTGTTCTTCCATTTGCAGAAAAACCTTTTGGCTCTGGTCGAGGTAGCTGGCCATTAGGTTTTGCATCATGGGGGCCTGCCCCGCCATAAACTGCGTCCAAGATTCTTGGTTTACAAGCCCTTTATTGCTGGCCATTAACGCCTCAGATTGTTTCTGAAGTTTCGTTTGCATGTCCATGAATCCTTGAATGTTTTTCTCAAGGTAGGTGCCCATCAGGCCTTGCATGGCGTTGCCATAAAAACGAATAATCTGCGCAAGGACATTGGCTGAGAAGATGGGCATGCCTGCGGACTCTTCTTCAAGAATGATCTGCAGAAGAACGCTTCGGGTGAGGTCCTCTGACGATTTCGCATCGACCACCTGAAACTCTTCGTGGGAAAGCACCAGCTCCTTGACATCGGACATGGTGATGTAGCTGCTGGTGCGTGTGTCGTAAAGCCGCCGGTTAGGGTACTTTTTAATGAGGCGGCCATCTTTTTTCGAGGAGGAGACCATAGCCTGTCCGCCTAGCTCATGTGCAGGCCACCGTTGAGCGAGAAGTCTGCCCCGGTAGCAAAGCCGCTGTCATCCGAGGCAATCCAGGTGACCATGGAGCCAATTTCTTCTGGCTCGCCAAGACGCTTAACTGGAATGGTCGCTACGATCTTCTCAAGTACCTCGGGCTTGATGGCACGAACCATGTCGGTGCCGATGTAGCCTGGCGAAACGGTGTTGACGGTGACCCCTTTGGCTGCAAGCTCCTGCGCAAGGGCCATGGTAAAGCCGTGAATACCGGCCTTGGCTGTGGAGTAGTTGGTCTGACCAAACTGCCCCTTTTGGCCGTTGACCGACGAGATGTTAATGATGCGCCCCCAGCCCTTGGCCACCATGCCTTCAACCACCTGCTTGGTGACATTGAAGAGGCTATTTAAATTGGTATCAATCACAGCACCCCACTGCTCCGGGGTCATCTTTAAAAACACGCCGTCTTTAGTAATACCCGCATTATTAACAAGCACATCGGGGTTCCCGTGCTCGGCCTTCACTTTTTCAAACGCTTCGACTGTGGACTCCCAGCTTCCCACATTACCCACTGACGCGTAGAAGGTATAGCCATCCGAGGCCTGCTCGCCAATCCACTTCTGGTGGTCGCGGCTTGGGCCACAGCCTGCAATGACCTTAAAGCCTGCGTCGTGCAACTTTCGACAGATTGAGGTACCAATGCCTCCCATACCTCCGGTAACGTACGCAACGCGTTTCTCCATAACGACTCCTCCAGTAGTGTTGTTTTACCTAATGCTTTTTTTAGTAATGTCCCCTTGTACGTCCTAGGTCTGGTTCTCTGCAATAAGGTCTGCTGCCTTTTCTTTGACGTAATGGCCGGGCGCGGGCTCAAGTACCTTATAAGCGCCCGGCTTGCCAAGCTTTTTGGGCGCCACCATGTCTTTGCCCTTGTAGGGCTTAAGCCATGCAGCCCAGTCATTCCACCAGCTTCCAGGATACTCCTTCGCCTGACTCAGGAAGTCATCCGGACTCTTACCTACGGTTTTGGCGATACTAAAACTTCGCTTGTTCTTTGCAGCGGGGTTGATGCTTCCCGCAATATGACCACTTGCCCCAAGGACAAATCGCACATTGGCACCGGTTAAAGCCTTTGCCGAGGTCCACGCCGAGGTCCAGGGCACGATATGGTCCTCGCGTGCCCCAAAGGCATAGACAGGCATCTTGATTTTTCGAAGGTCGATGGGCTGCCCGCAGATCTTGAGCTTATTGGGCTTAACAAGGTTGTTCTCAAGGTAAGTGTTGCGCAGGTACCAGGCAAAGAACGGCCCGGGTAAATTGGTGCTGTCCGAGTTCCAGTAAAGAATGTCAAAGGCTGGCGGGGTCTCTCCCTTCAGGTAGTTACGTTCGACGTAATTCCAAACGAGGTCGTTGGGGCGCAAGAAAGAAAAGGTTGTGGCCAGTTCTTGGCCAGGCAAAAGCCCGCCCTGCCCAATCGTGGCCTCACGCATGGCCACCTGAGACTCGTCAATAAAGACATCCAGTACCCCTGTGTCGGAGAAGTCGAGCAGGGTTGTCATCAGGGTAAGCGTCTGAACTGAGGTATCGCCCTGGGCGGCAAGTACAGCTAGAGCGTTGGTGGTCATGGTTCCACCCACACAGAAGCCAAGCGCATTGAGAATGGGACTGCCTGAAATGGCCTTCACTGCCTCAATGGCCTTGAGAATGCCCTTGCCAATGTAGTCCTCCCAGGTGGCATTCGCCTGAGCATGGCCGGGATTCTTCCATGAAACCAGAAATACCTGGTGACCCTGATCGACCGCAAACTTCACCAGAGAGCTTTGTGGGCCGAGGTCCATGATGTAAAACTTGTTGATGCTTGGCGGCACCATCAGAAGCGGCACACTCCCCACCTTGGGCGTGGAGGGCTTATATTGAATAAGCTGAAGAAGCTCGTTTTGAAAGACGACGGCACCAGGCGTGGTAGCCAGATTTTCGCCAATCACGAAGCCCGACTCGTCGGTCTGAGAGATACGCCCCTTTTGCATGTCGTGCAAGAGGTTGTCGATTCCAGCGCGAAGACTCTCGCCCTTGGTTTCAATCAGGCGCCGCTGGGCCTCTGGGTTCGTGGCCAGAAAGTTGGTCGGCGACAGTGCATCGATCCATTGCTGCACAACAAACTTTAGTTTTTGCTGGGTCTTGGCGTCGGCATGCACTGCCTTGGTCATGGCCATGAGCGTCTCGCTATTTAAGACGTAAAGGGCTGCAAGAGTGCTGTAAGGGCTCGATTGCTGCCAGTCGGGAGTAGTAAAGCGCCTGTCTTGCGACGCTACCGACTGCGCGTTCTGGTCTGAAGTAAGAATCTGACTAAGCTTCTGGACATAACCACGCTGGATTTCAGCGAGGTCTTCTGCAGATATTGGGCTGAGGTTTTGCGTCATCTGAAAATTCTCCCCGACGGTGTACTTTAGTACTAGTCTACCCTCCCTGAGACCGGGGTTAACCCGTTATTGGTCACCCGTACGCCAAATAAGAGCAGCCATACGCCCCGTTTTTGGCTCTCGACGGTAGGAATAAAAAGCGGATGGGTTACTGAAGGTGCAGGCCGCCTCATTTCTGATCTCGATTCCCCTTAAGCCCCGGGCTGCTAGGGCAAGGCTTATTTGCCGGCCGGCGATCTGGGGCATATCTGCAAACCAACGTCCCGCGGGTGATGGCTTGAAGTCCACATCGGCGGCCTGATTTGCCTTTAAGGCCGCCACCACCTCCTCACCGACCTCAAACTGATCAAAGCCAATGCAGGGCCCAAGCCATGCCCAGAGCCCACTGGCGCAGTCCTCGGGACTTGCCGCCTGCATGGCGTCAATCAGCGATTCGATGACTCCATTGGCAAGGCCTCGCCAGCCCGCGTGGGCGCCTCCAACGACCCTCCCATTGCCAGATGCCATCAAGACAGGCAAGCAGTCAGCCGTCAGAATGGCGCAGGCATGACCAATAAGAGTGGAAACGCTGGCGTCAGCTTTGGGTCCGAGCCCGTCCTGCAGCTGGACGTCCGACGGATTTTCTTCTTCGACCCGAATCACCCTCATGCCATGGACTTGTTGAAGCCAGAATGGCTTAGCCCCGAGAGCCTGTTCAAGCGTCTGACGATTCGCGTGAACGGCAGCAGGGTCATCGCCCACATGCAGCCCAAGGTTGAAGGCGCTGTAAGGGGGGGGCGAATAACCAGCCGATGCGCAGGCCGATGCATTCAAACCCCGCTGCGTGTAGGCAAGGCCCACGCCAGGGACGGGGCAGACCACACGAACAATGGCCGGGTGGCGCGATGTCATTCGAGAGGCAGACCCGCTGCCCTGAGCAGGCCAAGAAAGTCCTCAGGGGGCCCTTGCTCAAAGTTCAAGGCCTCACCGTTCGAGGGCTTGACGAGGCCAAGGCTTTTGGCATGGAGCGCCTGACGCTCAATACCAGGCCTTGCCTGACGAGGCGCACCCTGGTTGTAGACCGGATCGCCCACGATGGGATAGCCGATTGACTGCAGGTGC
>JAURCW010000118.1 GCA_030828265.1 Burkholderiales bacterium
AATGGCGCCAAGAACAGCAGCACTGCCCATGTCTTTTACTTTCTTAGAAAGCGGGTTGTTCTCGGTTGAAATGCGATCGATGGTTTTTTCAATAGCTGTGTTCAAAAGCTCAACCACAACCACCAAAATAAGAACACTAATTAGAAGCGCACGCGAGAGTCCATCCTCTCGAAGGTAAAGTGCCAAGACTGTTAGCAAGGGTAAAAGGGCAAACTCCACTTTGACGGCCTCTTCGGAGTTCCATGCTGCGCCAAATCCTTCGATGGAATAAACCAAAGCAGAGACCAGTCGGCGACGTGCAAGCTGATAAATACCCTTAAACATTAGCAACATTCCTTTCCCACGAATGCGGCCAGTGTAGCGGTCTGACGGGGGAGATTGAGACCATTCACAAATTCTTCATATGAATGACACCTTGACGTCACCCAACATAATCACTATTAGATTCCGTGGACCCCAAAGACATTCCAGACGACACCCTCGCGGAAATTCCCGACGCAGAGGTCCGTCACTATCGGGCCATATGGATTTCCGATATTCATCTTGGAACTTCCGGTTGCAAGGCAGACTTCCTTCTTGATTTTCTACGCGTTAATGAATCGGACCAGCTGTACTTGGTTGGCGACATTGTTGACGGCTGGCAGCTTAAGCGCGGCTGGTACTGGAAGCAATCTCACAACGACGTTGTGCAGAAAATACTTCGTAAAGCCCGAAAGGGAACCAAGGTGACCTATATCGTGGGTAACCATGACGAAGCGCTTCGAGAGTTCTTGGGTATGCGGTTTGGTGAAATTCTTATTGAGAACGAAGCCGTTCATGAGCTGCGCGACGGCAGACGCCTTTGGGTTACGCATGGCGACCTCTTTGATGGCGTTATTCAATATGCGAAGTGGCTTGCCTACCTTGGCGACACGGCTTACACCGTGGCACTGAAGGTAAACGATCATTTCAACTACCTACGCCACAAAATGGGCATGTCGTATTGGTCGCTCTCCCAGTACCTTAAGCACCGCGTTAAGAATGCGGTGTCCTTCATTACCGCATTTGAAGAGGCTCTCACCACCGAGGCACGCCGCCGGGGCTACGACGGTGTTGTCTGTGGGCATATACATCGCCCCGAGATTCGCGAGATTGACGGCACCTTATATTGCAACGACGGTGACTGGGTTGAGAGCTTGTCGGCCTTGGTTGAAACCCATGAAGGCGAGCTCAAGCTGGTCTATTGGCCACACCGGCGTTTTGAAAAAGATTTAAAAGCCAAGAAAGAAGCAAAAGCCTATGCCCAGCCCAGCACTGTTTAAGAAGCTTGTGATTGTCACCGATGCCTGGCACCCCCAGGTCAACGGTGTTGTTCGCACCCTTGGTAACACCAAGGCTGGGCTTGAAAATATGGGGATTACCGTAGAGCTCACTACCCCAGACCAGTTTCGTTCAACGCCCTGCCCCAGCTACCCCGAAATACAGCTTGCTTTAACCACGAGTCGGACGGTTGAAAAGCGCATTCGAGACCTCGCACCCGATGCCCTGCACATTGCCACCGAGGGCCCGTTGGGCTGGGCAGCGCGAAAGGCTGCGCTTCGAAACCAATGGCAGTTTACAACCGCTTTCCACACGCGGTTTCCAGAGTATGTCAATGCGCGAACCGGCGTTCCCGTAAGCTGGCTTTACGCCTTATTCCGTAAGTTCCACGGCGCATCTTCTGCCGTGCTTGCTCCCACGCAGGCCATTATTAACGATCTGCAGCACTGGCGATTTAAGAATGTTGTTCATTGGTCACGCGGAGTCGACCATTCTATTTTTTACCCCCGAGTGGAGCAGACGGACATGCCCCGAAAGGCCAACCCCATTTTTATCTATGTGGGCAGGCTTGCTGTAGAAAAGAATATTCAGGCCTTTCTGGATCTCGACCTACCTGGTGAAAAGTGGGTTGCTGGCGAGGGGCCGATGGAGAAAGATCTAAAAGCACGCTACTCGAATATTCGATGGATTGGTGTTCTTCCCCAGTCGGAGCTTGCCGAGGTCTATAGCCAAGCCGACGTGTTTGTATTTCCAAGTCTTACAGACACGTTCGGGCTTGTCATGGTCGAGGCCATGGCCTGTGGCCTTCCTGTTGCAGCCTTCCCCGTGCCGGGGCCCATCGACGTGGTCGCGGACTCGGGTGCAGGCGCACTGAATGACGACCTTCGTCAGGCCTGTCTTGACTGCCTTGATGTCCCTAGGCAGAGGGCTCTTGAGCGGGCGCAGGTGTTTACCTGGGCGAACGCCTGTCAGCAGTTTGCCCAGGCTCTTGTTCCGATGGTAAGAACGGTCGGAAACGCCGGTATCTCAGCCCCCGTTAAGGGCTCGGAGCCAGCCACATCCCGGTAGTTGGAGGGGATAAAAGAGACAGGCAGTAGCATCTTTATCCTAAGATATACTGACTTTCTAGTGATTTTAGGAGGCTTTCGGTGGTTACCTTAGCTAACTTGGTTGTTACGTCCCCATGTTGGGACGACGAGGCAGACCCCTTAGCGAATTCTCTTGCCGACCTTGGAAAGAAGTTCTGGGTCGACGTTTTTTTGTCGCCAAAACAAATACTTAAAGTCTCTCCTGCGGCTGTTCAAAAGGCCATGGTGCGTGAGCTTGAAGACTGGGACGACCCCACGGATGCCCGCCCGCTTATTCTTGTTGCCACCAGCCCTCAGGCAGCAAGAGCCTTTGCGAAAATCGAGACGCTTGTCACAAGCCTTTTAAAGCGCAAGCCACGACTTAAATACGCTGCGGTTGGCGATGACACTGCACTGGAGTTCGTTTACTCCTTGTTTGAATCGGGCATTGTTAAGCTGAAAGTGGAAGATATTTTAAAGCCAGCGGTGTCGGGCCATATTGACAAGCTTGCCGACACACTTACCGAGAAGCTTAAGCCTGGGACCATGGTGGCCTTGCTTGAGGCACGTGGTGATCGCGGCGATTTCGCCCAGAGGCTGGTTGCCGGGGGACTTCGAGTGACGCGGTTGCCGGTATTCTCACGCGAGAATCAAGAGCTTGTCACTTTGCCGCAGTCCGACAATTTGTGGTGGTTCTTAATTACTTCGTCTGCTTACCTGAAATCGCTAGCGGACGACATTAGCTCACAGAAAATTGACCTTAATTCCGTGCACTGGATTGGTAACGTCATTACCTTAAAAGATGGCGTCTCACGAGTCGCCCCCGAGGCCCACTACCACATGGTTGAAAACTTCATTCCTGAGCGTATTTTAGAAACCATTTCGAAGTATTGAGGCTGTCAGCGGTTCGCTACTAAGCACCGTTTGGATTTTCAAGAGGAACCATGTTTTCAATTTTCTTCGATCAATCGGAAAAGCAGCTAGAGAAAGCCAGGTCCGACTTCGAGTACGCCCGCGACCTGGAGGGTGATAGCCGTGAGAAGCGGGCTGTGCGTGTGCGAATGGCCATGCGATGCAAACTGGTTCTGGATAAGATCTTTATTGAAGCCGCACAAATGGAAGCGGTGTTCCAAGAAGAATCTATGATTGCAGCTGCCGCCGGTGAAGCCGCGCCACAGAAACTAGAGGAGACCGCAAACGAGTCCATTTGTTACCAGGTTATTAAGTCGCTTAATGGGCTGGTGATCTCTTATGTGCCTCAGCCCTACGCAGGAGAAATGGCCGACCTGGGTGTGAAGTTCGAAAAGGGCATTATCAACGCTCGACAAGCCATTGAGCTTTCACAAAAAATCGCTGACCGACTGGCCGACGAGCTGAAGATGGACTTATACCTTATTCAACCCATTGAGCCCCTGAGTTTTATGCGCGAAAAACTTGATGAGTTCGACGCCATGCGTCAAGGCTCGTCGGGGACTTCTGACGCAGGAAATGCAGGCGGGCCTGTTGATAGCTTTAAAGCCAATACCTCCAATACTGAGAAGCCGCCTCCGATTGAAAAGGCCATTAAGAAGAAGCAAAACGAGGCGCCCCCCGAAGATAATTATTCTTGGGATTAGCTGCATCATTTCTGAGCGACTGTGCTTTTTGGTGCACGCATTGATACAACTTGGTGCGGTTAGGCGCCCTATAGGGGCTCAATAAGGCAGACCCCCCCTTTTTTGAGGCGATTTAGGCTGGCACAGAACCTGCTGATAGATAGGCATTCGATTTTGTATGTCACTGTCAACGGAGATCAACGCCATGTCTATTTTTTCAAATCCCTTCGACTCATCGGTTCGTCTTCGCTGCAGTTGCGGCGAACACTCTTCCCAACTGGAACACGACAAGGCTGTTGAAGGCTTGTCGTTTGAGGGCGAACGACTTCTCTCCAATGTTGTTGATCAGGCGGTAATGAGAGCGCTCTTTCCTGCTGACGACATGAGACGAAATTTCCTAAGGGCCGTAGGAGCGCCCACCGCGATGGCCGCAGTGGCTTCTGTACTTCCACTCATGTCCATTAAAGACGCATTCGCCCAAGGCGGGAAACTTGAGAAACAAAAACT
>JAURCW010000027.1 GCA_030828265.1 Burkholderiales bacterium
CCCCAGAGATTATTGAGGCTGCCGCAAGGCTTGCCCTGCGTCGAGCCGAGCCCGAGCTTCTGCGACCGATTCTGGCCGCCATGCCTGAGCCTCAGCGTAACCAAGAAACATGGGTCTATTGGAGAGGCTGGCTTATGGAGCAACAAGGCCGGCCCGAGCTTGCCCGGGCGCTATGGGAGACTATTCCTGAGGGCTGGTCGTTCTATCGGCTTCTTGCAGCCGAGGCCCTAGACCGACCATTGCTCCCCTTGAAGGCCGAACCCGACTACCCCGAGCGCTACACCATTGGGCTGCTGCGACCGTCTGTTCTAAGCGACCCCTTTCTTAGCCGCAGCTTAAGTCTTGCAAGTCTGGGGCTTCGTGCGGAGGCCATCGTGGAATGGAATGCCCTTATTAATCGGCTTCCAGACCTTGGGCTTCTTGCGGCGAGCCAGCTTGCCCTTGAGGCAGGTCTTCCCGATCGCGCCATTGCCGCAGCCATTCGCACCCAGGATGTGCACGACTTCCGACTTCGTTATCCAAAGCCATTTAAAGACCTCATTCAGCAGGAGGCCGATCGCAAGGGCTTAAAAACAGGCTGGGTGATGGGCCTTATTCGCCAGGAGTCTCGGTTTCTTCCCCAAATTAAGTCGCCTGTCGGGGCGGCTGGGCTCATGCAGATCATGCCCGCCACGGCCAGTTCTGTGGCCCGAGAGCTTGGCATGGGCAGGGTCGACGCACGCAGACTGGTTGATCCCTCGTTTAATTTGCGGCTCGGAACAGCCTACCTGCAGCAAATGCACAGCCGCTTTAATGGCTCGGCTGTGCTGGCAAGCGCTGCCTACAATGCCGGGCCCTCACGTAGCCAGCTCTGGCAAAGCTCCATCGACCGTCAGGTGCCCGGGGCCGCCTTCGCAGAGTCCATTCCGTTTACCGAAACGCGTGACTATGTGAAGCAGGTACTCGCCAACACGGTGATGTACGAGACACTCCTCGCCTTGAGCCAGACAAGCGCCCAGCCCACACCAAACGATGAGGCCTCCTCGCAAAGGCTCTCGGCCTGGTTATCGCATATCGAGCCATCCGAACGTTCATCCCCGAGGCGCTAGGCCCTACAATCAGGGCTTATGTCGCAACAGGCAACCATCTCCATTCTTGGGGGCTCCGGATTCATCGGCCGAGCACTGGCCGAGGCCCTAACGCGGGATGCCCAAGGCACCGGCCGAACCATACGAGTCATTACAAGGTCACGCTCAAAGGCCAAGCAGCTCTGGAGCCTGCCAGGCATCCAGATTGTTGAGGCCGATATTCGGCAAGAAAGCGAGCTTAGTGACGCCATTGAGGGCAGCCAGGTGGTTGTGAATCTGGTGGGGGTTCTTCAAAGCCGTCCCGGCAAGCCCTGGGGACCCGATTTTGACGAATGCCATGTAAAACTGCCCTCAAGGCTTGCGCGTTGCCTCATTCGGCTTGGAATTCGGCGCCTCATTCATGTCAGTGCCCTTGGTGCGTCCGACCAGGCCCCTTCCATGTACCTGAGGTCAAAGGCGGCCGGCGAGGCAGCCCTTCGGGGGACACTGTCCATCGACCTCACCATCCTGCGGCCCTCGGTCGTCTTCGGAACCGGGGACCGGTTTCTTAATTTATTTGCCGAGTTGCAGCGTTTTATGCCCATCGTGCCGCTTGCTACCCCGCATGCCAAATTTCAGCCCATTGCCATTGACGACCTAGTAGCCGCTCTAATTAACTGCATTAAAAACCCCGAGACCCGAGGAAATACCTACGAATGTGTGGGTCCTGAAGTTCTGAGTCTTTACGAGATTGTTCACTGGGCAGGGTTTTACAGTGGGAATCCACGACCCATCCTGCCCTTGTCTGACAGCCTGGCCTGGATCCAGGCCATCATCATGGAGCACCTTCCGGGCGAACCCCTTCTCACCCGTGACAACCTGGCATCAGCCTCGGTGCCCAATGTTGGCTCGGGTCCCATGGCGCCTGAGCTTGGTGTGCCACGGCCAACCAGCCTGCATGCCGTTGCCGATGCCATTCTTGGTGGGCAGACCCCAAGAGGTCGGTTATTTGCCCGGCGCGCCAAGACGCTTTAAGGGCTGCACCCGGTTTGGGTTCCAAAGGCCCCAGTCGTTCGGAACAGAGCGGGCAGGGGCCCCATGGTTTTCTCGCACCCAACCGGGCCGACCCCTACCTTGCAGGCCTTAAGCCCGGCATTAGCCTTTACTGTGTTGGCGGCGCAGTCCGTGATGCGCTTATGGGCTCTAAAGGGGTCGACCGCGACTACCTGGTGGTGGGAGCGCGGCCCGAAGATCTTTTTGATGCGGGTTTCAAGCCTGTTGGCAAAGACTTTCCGGTTTTTCTTCACCCGGAGTCCAAGGACGAATACGCGCTTGCACGCACCGAGCGCAAAACGGGCGCGGGCTATCGTGGATTCGAGGTTTATGCCGACCCCTCGGTACGGCTTGAAGACGACCTATGCCGTCGTGACCTCTCGATTAACGCCATGGCCGTTGATGAACAAGGCAGGCTGCACGACCCTTATGGGGGCCTCGACGATCTGCATCAAAGGCAGCTTCGTCACATTAGCCCAGCCTTTCGAGAAGACCCGGTAAGACTTCTTCGGCTCGCTCGGTTCCTAAGCCGTTGGCCTGATTTTCAAGTGAGCACCGAGACCTTCGCACTCTGCGAGGCCATGCGCGATGACGGCGAACTGCATGCGTTGGTTGCCGAGCGTGTCTGGCAAGAGCTCTACAAAGGCCTTGACGAAGAAGCGCCGGGGCGAATGGTTATTTTTCTTCGAGAACTCCGTGTGCTTGAACCTGTGCTTGGGCTGGATGATGAACAGCTCGACACCGAACTGCCGGCGCGCCTGAACCAGGCCTCGAAACTCAAACTGCCCGCCGAGCTGAAGGCTGCGCTCTTACTTTCGGAGGCCAGAGGACCCCTTCGTGACAGACTGCCCAAAAAGGTTGAGGAATGGATCGCACTTCTACCGCTTTTTTTGAACCTTCAAGGACTACTTGACGCACCCAATGCCTGGCCAGAAAAACTCACGGCCTGGGCAAGCAGCGCCGACGTTTTTCGCAGGCCAGAGCGGCTCGAGGCTATGGGCTTACTTGGTCAGCTCTTGCTCGCCGACCAAGGCCAAGCCACCACTCAAAAGCTTCATGCGCGATGGGGCCAATGGATAAGCCTGTGCAAAGAACTAAGTCACCTTTCCGTAAGCGGGGTTGCTCGAGGTCAGTCTACGAATGGTCCATTGGCGATTCGAGAGGCGATTGAGAACTACCGGCAGTCCTATGTTCAAAAACGTTTGGCGGAAAGCACCATAAACGACTGACCCATTGCCGAGTCACCAAGCAGAATCTGCAGCTGGGCGAGCTGGGCAAGGGCATCCCGATTCGAGGGTGGGGCGCCGGGGTCGTGTCCGACACCCTCAAAAAGTAGATCACGTGCCTGATCCAGAACACCGCGATCGAGCATCCAGGCCGCCTGGGTCTGCAGACCAACCTCAAAGCCCTCATCCAGAAAGGCTTGGGCCAGCTGCGTGAAATTGACATGGGCAGTGAGATCAATCGACCCCGGTCGTTCAATTAGCGCATGCCAGTCATCAATACGGCGATGCCCACTGTGGCCCGCGAGCGTTCCTGAAGGCCTGTCGGGATGGTCCAGTTCATAGTCCTCGTAGCCGTAATCAAGAACCAAGACCTCACCCGCCTGAAGGTCTTGCGAAACCCTCTTCACCCAAGGTTGCAGCTCTGGGCACCATTCCCCCCGATGGCCATGCCGCCAGCCAAGCCCGCGCTCACGAGCCGCCTGGGCCCGAGCCATCACCTGCTCGCACAGATCAGCCCGTGCAGCACGGGTCTGCCATTGAAGTCTCCGGGCCGGCGGCTTGGGCTCTTGCAAGCGGCTGCCTAGGACGGGCGCTGTCGCCTCGGTCTTCAGACCAAGCCCCCACTCCAGAACCGGACCATCCGGATGGTCGGGCTGCCATTCAAAAACTTGAACGGGAAGGGCATCGAGAAACTCATTGGCCAGAATAAGTCCCGACAGGGGGCCTGTTGTCTTTGGCCAGGCAAGCTCGGTTACAAAAGAGGGCTGCGAGGGCTGGCTGCCGAAGCGGCCAGCAAGCGCCTGGGCTTGCTCTGCCTGACGGGCCGCGCTTTCCTCAATGAACTCGTAGCGATCAGGCCCGCCACCTTGCCGCCCCATGCCAAACAGCAGGTCGGCCGCAAGCCTGCCATTTCCCGGGCCGTATTCCCTAATCGTGAAATCTCGTTGAAGCAGCCGGAGCTGCACGGCCAGGTCAAGGGCTTCCTGAGTCACCAGCCGAGCCAGCCAGTCGCCAAGCAAGGGCGCCGTTACGAAATGGCCTTGGTCTCCAAAGACGGGGTGAGCCTGACTGTAAAAGCCATGGTCAGGGTCCAGCAGTGCAAAGCCCATGAAGCGGTCGAAACCCACCCATGTCTCCCCAGCAAACAGTGTCTCGATGGCCGCTTCTTGCATCAAAGCCTTCGTCCATTTAAGTCATGCCCCGTGGGTGAGCCGCCTCGTGCGAACAGGCTTGACGATGCCCCAAGAGGGGGCTGAAAGGGTTGTGCCATGGCAAGACAGGGTATCAAAGCTAAACTTGTGCAATGTCGACCACTTCCTCTTCTTCCACCTCCGCGCCAACCGCCCTCGTGACGGGCGCGGCCCGAAGGCTTGGACGGGCGATAAGCCTGGCTCTTGCCAAGGAAGGCTATAGGCTCGCCCTTCACTACAACCAGTCGCGCGAGGAAGCGCAGGTGCTTGCCCAGCAGATTCGAGACCAGGGCGGGCAGGCCGACTGCTTTGGCTTTAATTTTCAGGCCGAGCTTGGCCATGAGGCACTTGATAACCTTTTGGGCGAGGTCCGGGCACGACTGGGTCCGGTCAAACTGCTTGTCAATAACGCATCGCTCTTCGAATTCGACTTGGCAGACACCGCCCAGTACGAGCTGCTGCTTCGTCATGCCCAGGCCAATCTTTTTGCCCCCGTGCTTCTCGCCCAGGCTGTCCACCGGCAATGGTCCGCTCTGGAGACGGGCAACAAATTTGAAGACCACCATGCCGTCATCGTAAACATTCTCGACCAGAAACTTGCCAACCCAAACCCCGATTTTTTTAGCTACACGCTCTCAAAGGCAGGTCTGCTCGAAGCCACACGTCTCATGGCCAAAAGCCTTGCACCGGCCTGCCGTGTTGTGGGGCTTGCCCCCGGCTTTACCCTGCCTGCCGAGGGGCAGTCTGAGAAGGCATTTCAAGAGGCCCACAAAATCTCCCCGCTCGGGGCCTCAAGCCGGCCTGACGAAATTGCTGAAGCCGTCTGCTGGCTTGCCAAGGCACGTGCCGTGACAGGGTCCACCTTATTCGTGGACGGGGGCCAGCACCTTATTGCCTCAAACCGTGACCTTCAGTTTGGACTCTCATAATGCTTCCCCATGACCTTAGCGGCTATGACTTTCGGCGCATCTTTCTTAAAGGCTTTCAAGTTCAAGCCTCCATCGGCTTTCATTCGCATGAGACCCTCGCGCGTCAACGTATCGTCATTGATGTTGACCTTTACATCGCGCGCGACCAGGCGCCTATCGCACGCGACCAGATCGAGGAAGTCTTGGACTACGACTTTCTTCGCGATGAAATCAAAGCCATCACCATGAATCGCCACTTCAATCTACAGGAGACTCTGGCCGAGACCATCGCCGACAGGGTGCTCGAACGCCCGCTCGTGCAGTTGGTGCGTGTGCAGATTCAAAAGCCCGATGTCTACGAGGATTGTGAGAGCCTTGGTGTCGAGGTGCTTCGCCGCCAGAAGAAAACCCTATGACAAACGCAAGCCTTAACCTGACCACTGCCGTCATCGCACCACCTCGGCCACGCGCCCTGCGCAATGAAACCGAGATCAATAAGCTCTCCAAGCGGCTGTACAGACTTGTGGGTCAGGCCATTGCCGACTTCCGCATGATTGAAGAGGGCGACAAGATTATGGTCTGCGTCTCGGGTGGCAAAGACAGCTACGGCATGCTAGATATTCTTTTAGGCCTTCAGGCCCGCGCGCCTGTTGGCTTTGAACTTATTGCTGTGAACATTGATCAAGGCCACCCGGGCTTTCCGCAAGACACCCTGCCGAACTATCTTCAGGCGCAGGGCGTTTCCTTTTATATTGAAAATCAAGACACCTACAGCATTGTGAAGCGGGTGATCCCCGAGGGTGACACCATGTGCTCGCTCTGCTCAAGGCTTCGACGCGGAATTATTTACAGGCTTGCCGATGAGCTTGGCTGCAGCAAGATTGCCCTTGGCCATCATCGTGACGACATAATTGAGACCTTCTTTCTTAATCTTTTCTTTGGGGGGAGCCTTAAGGCCATGCCGCCCAAACTCACCTCGGACGATGGGCGGCACGTTGTGATTCGACCCCTGGCCTATGTAGAAGAGGCCGACCTGGTCAGCTGGTCAATCCACAAGCAGTTCCCCATCATTCCTTGCGACCTCTGCGGCTCACAAGACAATCTTCAGCGCCAACAGATCAAACTCATGCTGCAGCAATGGGAGAGGCAAAACCCGGGTCGGATGGAGTCCATCTTCAAGGCGCTCTCTAACGCCAAGCCCAGCCATTTGCTTGATCCCAAGCTGATCCAGCCATGAGATCGATCTTTCGAATTCTCACCATTGCGCAGGTTGTGCTGCGCTTTGGCCTCGATCAACTGGCCGTCGACGGTGCGCGGCGAGGCCTTGACTCGCGGCTGCTTGGTGTTGTGCTTTCCCTGCTTCGGCTTGGTCGACGTTTTGAAGAGACGCGTGGCGCACGCATTCGGCAGGCCCTTGAGAGCCTTGGGCCCATTTTCGTCAAGTTCGGTCAGGTGCTTTCTACGCGGCGCGACCTTCTGCCCGAAGACATTGCCGATGAGCTTGCGCTTTTGCAAGACCAGGTTCCACCCTTTGACTCCCAAGTTGCCATTGCCACCATTGAGCGGTCACTGGGCAAGCCCTTAAATGAGCTCTTCGAATCCTTTGATGAAACACCGGTTGCGAGCGCCTCAATCGCTCAGGTGCACTTTGGGCGGCTGCATACCGGCCAAGACGTAGCGATCAAAGTCCTGCGGCCCGGCATGCTTTCCATCATTGATAAAGACCTGGCCCTGCTGCGTTTGTTCGCTCAGCTTGCCGAGAAGTTTTCGTCGGATGGAAGACGCCTGAAGCCTCGCGAGGTGGTGGCCGAGTTCGACAACTACCTGCATGATGAGCTTGATCTTGTGCGCGAAGCGGCCAACGCCACCCAGCTTCGGCGTAACTTTGCAGACTCCCCGCTTTTACAGATCCCTGAAATGCTCTGGGATTACTGCAAGTCGGACGTAATTGTGATGGAGCGGGTGTACGGCATTCCTATCAACCGGATGCAGCGGCTTAAAGAAGCAGACATCAACCTTAAACAGCTCTCGCGTGAAGGCGTGGAGATCTTCTTCACCCAGGTTTTCCGAGACGGCTATTTTCATGCTGACATGCACCCAGGCAACATTCTTGTCAGCGACCGCGGGCCCCACAAGGGGCATTACATTGCCCTTGACTTCGGTATTGTGGGCACGCTCTCAGAGTTCGATAAAAATTACCTGGCCCAGAACTTTCTGGCCTTCTTCCGCCGGGACTACAGGCGTGTGGCCGAACTGCACATTGAGTCGGGCTGGGCACCGTCCAATACCCGTGTGGATGCGCTTGAGTCTGCGGTACGCGGTGTCTGCGAACCGTTTTTCGATCGGCCCCTCAAAGAGATCTCGCTTGGTCAGGTGCTGCTGCGACTCTTTCAAGCCTCACGTCGTTTCAATGTCGAAATTCAGCCTCAGCTTGTTCTGCTTCAAAAAACCCTTCTCAACATTGAAGGCCTGGGCAGGCAGCTCGACCCCGACCTCGACCTCTGGGTTACGGCCAAGCCCTTTTTAGAAAAATGGATGAAGGAACAGGTGGGGCTGCAAGGCCTTCGGCAGCGCACTCTGCGTGAGGCCGAGCGCTGGTCCTCCATGCTGCCCGAACTGCCCAGGCTAACCCATACCGCGCTCAAGCGCCTGGCCTACCCTGAGCCCGATGCCACTGCCGCAAAACTTGGCAAGCTCGTTGAAGACAGTCGCCGCACCCGGCGATGGGTTGTTGTTCTCTCTTTTTTGGTATTTTTGCTGCTGGTTAATATGGTAGCCCTGCTTATCAAGCTCTGGGGCCTTTCCCTGCTCCCACCTCCTTGAGGCGAAGACGTCATGCTTCTTAATCTGGTTGCAATCTACCTTGTGGTCTCTATTCTTATTGGTCTTATTGCGGCGCGCCGGGTGCATTCGGCAGCCGATTACATTACGGCGGGTCGTAACCTGCCTATGCCCGTCGTGATGGCCATGGTCTTTGCAACCTGGTTTGGGGCAGAAACCGTACTAGGTATTTCGGCCACCTTCCTTGAAGAGGGCTTTCGAGGGCTCATCTCCGACCCCTTAGGCGCCTCGATCTGCCTCATTTTGTTTGGGCTTGTCTTTGCCCTACCCCTCTACCGGCTCAAGCTCATTACCTTGGGCGACTTCTTTCGTGTGCGCTACGATCGTCGCATCGAACTGGTCGTCTCACTTTGCATTGTTATTTCCTACCTGGGCTGGGTCTCAGCACAAATTACTGCGCTTGGCTTAGTCTTTAACGTGCTTTCAGATGACCTCATCAGCATGAATCAAGGCATGCTTATTGGGGCAAGTGTGGTTCTTCTTTACACGCTCGTGGGTGGCATGTGGTCGGTGGCGGCGACCACCTTCGTTCAGATGATTGTCATCGTGGTAGGCCTTCTTATCGTGACTTCTATGGCAGGCGAGATGGCGGGGGGTATTCCGCTCGTCATTGAAAAGGCCGCGGCCGAGGGGAAGTTTGACTGGCTTCCAAGCCTGGATACGGTGGACATGCTCGGCTGGATCGCAGCACTTCTGACCATGGCCCTTGGATCCATCCCGCAGCAAGACGTCTTTCAGCGGGTCAATTCATCAAGGAACGAGTTCATTGCGGTCTGGGCCACCACGCTTGGCGGTGTTGCTTATTTCTTTTTCGCCGCGGTGCCACTCTTTCTGGCCTACACCGCAAATATCATTGACCCCGCCATGACGGCCGCCAAAATGGCAGAGGACTCGCAGCTGGTTCTGCCCACGCTTGTTGCCAATTACATGCCCTTCTGGGTGCAGGTGGTCTTCTTCGGGGCTTTGTTGTCGGTCATCATGAGTACGGCCTCGGGCACTCTTTTGGCTCCCTCGGTGACATTTGCCGAAAACGTGATTAAAGGCGCGGTGCCTAATATGAGTGACAGGCAGCTTCTGTTCACCACGCGCTTAACTGTCCTGGGCTTCACGATTCTGGTTACCGGCTACGCCATCATCACCGATGCGAGCATTCACACAATGGTCGAGAATGCCTACCGCATTACGCTGGCCGGGGCCTTCGTACCGCTTACCGCCGGTCTTTTCTGGCGACGGGCAAGTAACCTTGGAGCAGCTCTTTCAGTCACCTTAGGCCTTGGCGTCTGGCTGATGCTCGAGGCCACTGGGGTGGAACTTCTTGTTGAGCCTCAGCTTGTTGGTCTTCTCTTTAGCTTTGTTGGCATGATCGTGGGCAGCACCATTTCGCCCAACCCCCACGCCCGTAATGCCAACGGTATTCCCATGAGAGCCGCCTAGGGTATGAACGTTATTGTGCTTGCTGCGGGCAAGGGCAGTCGCATGAAAAGCGACCTGCCTAAGGTGCTTCACCCTGTGGCGGGCACACCCATGCTCGGGCATGTTTTAAGAACGGCGGCGAAGGCCGGTGCTTCACACCTTATTCTCGTTGTAGGCCATGGTGCTGCCCAGGTGCAAGACTTCGCCAAATCGTTTTGCCTTCAACACGGCCTGCCCAATCCGGTGTTTGTGCTGCAGGATCCGCCCCAGGGAACGGGGCATGCGGTTGCTCAGGCCCTGCCCATGGTTGACCCAGTCCTTCCCAGCCTGGTTCTTTATGGCGATGTACCACTTATCGAAGAGGCAAGCCTGAGGGAATTAGGCGCAAGGCTTACTGATCAGGTATCACTTGTGGTACTCACCGCTCGCCTCGACAACCCTTACGGCTATGGCCGTATTCTGCGCGATCCTCAGACCAATCGTTTGGTAGGTTGCTGCGAAGAAAAAGATGCAAGCGACGAGATTCGTGCCATTACCGAAGTGAACTCCGGCATTGTGCTTGCGGACACGCACAAGCTAAAAGATTGGGTTGGCCGC
>JAURCW010000139.1 GCA_030828265.1 Burkholderiales bacterium
TCTGTTCTTGCCCATCCTGCACGCTACAGGCTCACCGAAACGGGGCGCTGGGCGCTTTTACAGGAGTTCATGGCCCTAGGAGGCAGAGCCATCGAGGTCTCCACTGGAAGCCATGGCCTTGACGATACCCAGCGTTATCGGCAGATTTCGGTCGAGCTTGGCCTTAAGGCATCGCGCGGAAGCGACTTTCATAGCCCCACAGAAAGCCGCTGCGATGTCGGTGCGGCCCCGGTACTACCCGATGGCTGTGATCCGGTCTGGGCGGGCTGGCCTGTGCATCAACTTTGCGGGTTGCGCTGGTAGAATCCAGTCTATGTATCCCCAACGCGTCCTCTCGGGCATGCGTCCAACTGGCGCCTTGCATCTTGGTCACTACCATGGGGTGCTTAAAAACTGGGTTCGTCTTCAGTCCGAATACGAGTGCCTGTTTTTTGTTGCCGATTGGCATGCCCTCACAACCCACTACGACACACCCCAAACCATCGGTGAGAATGTCTGGCAGATGGTAATCGACTGGCTTGCGGCGGGTATCGACCCAAGCCAGGCAACTCTCTTCATTCAGTCCCGGGTGCCCGAGCATGCGGAATTGCATCTGTTACTTTCCATGTGCACGCCTCTTGGATGGCTTGAGCGAGTACCTACCTACAAAGACCAGCAGGAACGTCTTTCGGAGAAAGACCTTTCCACCTACGGTTTTTTAGGTTATCCCTTGCTCCAGTCCGCGGACATACTTATTTACCGAGCGGGCCATGTTCCAGTCGGCGAAGACCAGGTGCCACACGTTGAGCTCACCCGAGAGGTGGCGCGTCGCTTTAACCACCTCTACGGACGCGAGCCCGATTTTGAGTTGAAGGCAGAAGAGGCGGTTAAGAAGCTGGGTTCCAAGCGTGCACGGCTTGTTCGCGAGCTTCGCACACGATTCCAAGAGCAGGGTGACGAGCCGGCACTCGAGCAGGCCAAAGCCGTACTTCAAGAGGCGCAAAACCTCACCATGGACGACCGCGAGCTTCTTTTTGGTTATTTGGAGGGTGCACGTCGGCTTATTCTTGTGGAGCCTCAGGCACTTCTAACCGAGGCCTCTCGGCTAACGGGGCTTGATGGTCAGAAGATGAGTAAGAGCTACAACAACACCATTGGGTTGAGTGAAGACACCGATTCTGTGGTGAAGAAAATTCGAACTATGCCAACCGACCCAGCCCGGGTGAGGCGGTCCGACCCAGGCAACCCCGAGAACTGTCCCGTATGGACACTTCATAACGTTTATACCAGCGACGAGCAGCGTGACTGGGCCGACCAGGGCTGTCGATCGGCAGGCATTGGCTGCCTCGAATGCAAACAGCCTGTCATTGACGCTGTTCTTTCCGAGCAGGCTGTTTTCAACGAACGTGCAAGGCCTTACCTCGAAGAACCCGACCTTGTTAAAAACATTGTGGCCGACGGCTGTGAGAAGGCAAGAGACCTTGCTAAGCAGACCATGCGCGATGTTCGCGAGGCCATGGGCCTGAACTATTAGCGCGCGTACGAACGGATCTAAAGGACGACCTTACCCATGACTTTTTCAGTTTCCGGAAGCCTGGTGGCCATCGTCACCCCCATGACCGAGGACGGTCTACTTGACCTTCCCGCCTACGAGGCCCTTATTGAGTGGCATATCGAGCAGGGCTCCGATGCCATTGTTGCGGTGGGCACTAGCGGTGAGTCTCCTACGGTGAATGTTGAAGAGCATCTCCAACTCGTTGAGACCGCTGTAAAAACTGCGGCGGGACGTATCCCGGTGATTGCAGGTACAGGCGCCAATTCAACGGCCGAGGCCGTTGAGCTCACCCAAGAAGCTCAGCGCCTTGGGGCGGACGCCAGTCTGCAGGTTGTGCCTTACTACAACAAGCCCACACAGGCAGGGCTCTACGAGCACTTTCGTGCCATTGCCGAGTCGTGTGACCTGCCCATTGTTCTTTACAACGTTCCGGGTCGAACCGTGGCCGATTTACAGACAGAGACCACCGTGAGGCTTGCTCAGATTCCGAATATTGTGGGGATTAAAGACGCTACTGGAAACCTTGAGCGTGGGCAGTGGCTGATTCGTGAGCTGCCCGACGACTTTGCTGTCTACAGCGGCGATGACGCCACAGCCGTGGGGCTCATGCTTATGGGTGGACGCGGTAATGTTTCGGTAACTGCCAATGTCATGCCCAAGGCCATGGCCGAGCTCTGTCGTCTTGCCATGGCGGGCCAGGCTCGGGAGGCGGCAGCCTTAAATCGTTGGCTGCTTCCGCTTCATCGCCTCATGTTTGTTGAGCCCAACCCAGTGCCTGTGAAGTGGGCCTTGTGGCGAATGGCTAAAATCAAGGCCGGCATTCGGTTACCTTTGGTGGGTCTGTCGGAAACGCATCAGCGTGAGTTGGAATCTGTCTTGTTGTCACTGGGAGTCTGTTCATGAGTCAGTCTTTGCGTCGGCCTTTTGTAGTGGCGGCCCTTCTTTCTAGCCTTGGCATCATGGCAGGCTGCTCCACCATTACCGGGGCAAACGACATCGATTACCAGTCGGCCCGCCCCGTTGACAAGCCTCTTGAGGTCCCTCCCGATCTCATCACGCCCTCGCGCGATGATCGTTTTTCTGTTCCTGCATCGGGTTCTGCAAGCCGCTCACAGTTCGAGCGGCAGCAGGGCTCCCGGCAGCAAACCATCGAGGCATCACGCGTGCTGCCTGCCGTCTCCGGAATGGAGATTCGTCGCGTGGGCGTTCAGACAGTCTTGGTGGTGAACCAGCCCGCCGAGCGTCTCTGGCCTGTGGTTCGGCAGTTCTGGGTCGATTCAGGTTTTGCCATTGCCCAAGAGGACCCCGCCATTGGTTATTTGGAAACCGAGTGGGCCGAAGATCGTTCAAAAATTCCTGAGGACTTTATTCGTAAAACCATAGGGCGGGTTTTTGATCGGGTCTATGACACAGGTCTGCGCGATATGTTTCGTATTCGCCTTGAGCGACTCGGCCCTGAACAAACCGAAATCTCGCTGGTTCATCGGGGCCTTCAGGAGGTGATTAAAGGCGATGGTGGCACCCCCACATGGACCAATCGATTGCCCGACCCTCAGCTTGAGGAGACCTTCTTGCGTCGACTGATGGTCAAGCTTGGCGCCAACGAAGATCAGGCGGCTGGGCTGGTAGCACAGGGACAGAAGGCAGCGGCAAATTTTGCCCAAATGACCAACACCGATGGACTTGGTCTTATTCAGCTCGCCGAGCCCTTCGATCGTGCCTGGCGGCGCGTTGGAGTGGCCATCGATCGTCTCGGTTTCTCGGTTGAAGATCGTGATCGTTCCAAGGGTCTCTTCTACATTCGTTACCGAGACCCAACCCAAGAGGCCGCCGACAAGAAGGGTTTCTTCGGCCGAATCTTTGACTCAAAGCCCGATGAGTCGGTCTTGGTCTATCAGGTTCAGGTTGTTGAGCAGGCCGGCAGCTCCCAGGTCCGTGTTCTTAATCAAAAAGGCGAGCCAACCAACGATCGTAATGCCCGGCAGCTTATGTCGGTTCTTTTCGATCAAGTGAAATAGCGAGTTGCTAACCTTAGCCACTTTCGCCTTTGTTTCGATTCACGAGTCTTAGCAGTGGCAGCCAGGGCAACGCCCTGGTTGTTCAAACCTGCGACGCCACCTTTATGGTTGACTGCGGGCTTGGGCTGCGTGATGTGGAGGAGCGATTAGCCCGCCGGCAGCTGACAACTCGTGACCTTGATTTTATTTTGGTCACGCATGAGCACGCTGACCATGTGGGCGGTGTCTCGAAGCTTGCACGAGCAGCAGACTGCCCAGTCCTAGCA
>JAURCW010000154.1 GCA_030828265.1 Burkholderiales bacterium
AAGTCGCTTCGGTACGCTTTAGTGGCTGGACCACTGGAACAGCCATTGCCGAGAAGACTGCCGAGCTAAGGGCCTGGATGGCCTCGAAGGGCTTAGTTGAAGCGGGCCCTGCTCAGGTGGCGCGCTACAACGACCCCTTCACTCTGCCCTGGCGCAGGCGCAATGAGATTCTCATTCCGGTTCAGAGGGGTGGTTAAACGTTGAAGCGGAAGTGCATGACATCGCCGTCTTTCACCACATAGTCTTTGCCTTCTAACCGCATCTTGCCGGCCTCTTTGGCGCCATGCTCGCCTTTGCAGGCAATGTAGTCATTAAAGCCAATGACTTCGGCACGAATAAAACCGCGCTCAAAGTCGGTGTGAATGACACCGGCCGCCTGAGGCGCTGTAGCCCCAATTCGTACTGTCCAGGCGCGCACTTCTTTTACACCGGCGGTGAAATAGGTGTGTAAGCCGAGAAGACCGAAGGCGGCACGTATCACTCGATTAAGGCCAGGCTCTTCCATTCCCATGTCATTTAAGAAGACCTGCTTGTCCTCGTCGGGCATATCGGCAATCTCCGCTTCCACGGCTGCGCAAATCGCAACAACTGGGGCCCCCTGGGTCTGAGCAAAGGCCTTTAGTTTGTCGAGGTGGGGATTGTTCTCAAATCCGTTTTCCGCAACATTGGCCACGTACATGGCGGGCTTTGCGGTAATAAAGAAAAACTGACGCAGCAGCGCCCATTCTTCGGGGCTCAGATCAAGCCCCCGAATCGGCTTAGCAAGGTTAAGTTCAGCCTGGCATTTCTCAAGCACGGAAACCACGCGAGCCGCCTCTTTATCGCCAGCGCGTGCGGGCTTAATGGCCTTGGCCAGCTGTTTCTCCACGCCGGCAAGATCGGCCAGTGCCAGTTCGGTGGCAATGGTTTCAATGTCCGCGAGCGGGTCCACGCGCCCATTCACATGCACCACGTTCTCGTCTTCGAAGCAACGCACTACATTCACAATGGCATCGGTCTCGCGAATGTTGGCCAGAAACTGGTTGCCAAGCCCCTCGCCCTTGCTTGCTCCTGCAACCAGCCCGGCAATGTCAACAAACTCCACGGTGGCGGGCATGATGCGCTCGGGCGAGACGATACTCGCAAGCTGATCAAGCCTGGGGTCGGGCAGTTCAACAATGCCGGTGTTGGGCTCGATGGTGCAAAAGGGGTAGTTCTCGGCCGCAATGCCTGCCTTGGTTAGCGCGTTGAATAGGGTGCTCTTGCCTACATTAGGAAGGCCTACGATTCCGCATTGAAGTGCCATAGAAAGTTGCCTTTGATGGGTTTATGTTGGTGAGTGCAGCGCAAGCTGAGCTTTATCAAAACGGCCGTTCAGAATGTCGGGTATGGCCTGAAGGCTTCGGTCAATGGCGGCTTGAATAAGCGCCTGTTCGGCGGCCGATGGGCGATGCAGAACGAAGTCGGCGACCTCTTGCTGAAGCCCGAGGCTGCGCGGGTGACCAATACCAAGTCGCAGCCTCCAAAAGTCAGCGGTGCCGAGATGTTGGGCGATGCTTCGAATGCCGTTGTGTCCCCCATGACCACCACCTTTCTTAAGGCGAATATCGCCAGGGGGAATATCAAGCTCGTCGTGCACGACCAAAATGGCATGAGTGGGAATTTTGTAGAACTGGACTAAGGCGCGAACCGCTTGGCCCGACTCGTTCATGTAGGTGGTTGGCTGGCAACAAAAAACCGAAGGTGCTAGCCGCTGCAACCGACAAGAAAAGCGTGACTCCTCCTGCCAACCGGAGGGTGAGAAACCAGTAAGCGCAGAAGGCAAATTTTGAAGGCGTTCGGTGAGCCAAAAGCCAACATTGTGACGATGGTCTTGGTAGCGGGGCCCGGGATTACCGAGCCCCACAAAGAGTTGAATCGACGGTGTCAAAGCAGCTTACACCGTTGCACTGCTCTTAGGCGGGCTTTTCAGCGCCGTCTTGGGCGGCGGCATCATCGCTTGAGGCAGCACCACCCGCCTTGGTGGCTGTAGCAACGACAGGGTTGTCTTGCCCGTGAGCAACCAAGGTAACGCCCGAGGGCAGTTTGATGTCACTGACGTGAACGGGATGGGCCACGGTAAGGTTTGAAAGGTCAACCTCAAGGAATTCGGGAAGGTCTTTCGGCAGGCAAGAGACCTCGAGATCGTTGAGAACATGACTCACAATGGCACCCTCAAGCTTGACCGCAGGCGAGCTTTCTTGGCCAATGAAGTGCAGAGGAACACGGGTATGCAGCTTGGAGTTGGCGTCCACCCTTTGGAAATCGACGTGCAGAACCTGAGCTTTAAAGGGGTGCATTTGAAAGTCACGGAGCAGGACCTGCTCGGACTTGCCATCGAGCTCAAGGCTAAGAATGGAGGAGTGAAAAGCCTCAACCTTCAGGGCAAGCAGAATGGGGTTGTGATCCATTTCAATGGAGACAGGCTGGTTTGTACCGCCGTAGACAATACCTGGCACTTTGCCGCTGCGACGAAGGCGGCGGCTCGCACCCGTACCTTGCGTTTCACGACGGCTTGCCACCACATGGGAGGTGGAGATTTTCATGAAATATGACTCCGATAAATAGTTTAGAAGGGCTCGTTGGGCCGCGACCAGCGCCAACGGAAAAGCCCTCTATTCTATCAGACGGGCGGGTTATTCCAGAAAAAGTGAACTTACGGAATCGGACTTGGCGATTCGAATGATGGTCTCGGCCATGAGGCCCGAACAGGAAATAACCCGGATACGCTCGCAGGCGGCCGTCTCAGCGTCAAGCGGAATGGTGTCTGTAACCACCAACTCGTCGAGGTCAGACTGCTCAACCCTTTGCGCTGCCCCACCCGACAAAACAGGATGGGTGCAGTAGGCAACAACGCGTGAAGCACCATGCGCCTTAAGCGCGGCGGCCGCCTTCGTAAGTGTTCCAGCCGTGTCCACCATGTCGTCCATGATGATGCAGGTTCGGCCTGCAACGTCACCAATAATGTTCATCACCTCGGAGACATTGGCCTTAGGTCGGCGTTTATCAATAATGGCAAGGTCGGTATCGAGCTCTTTGGCAAAGGCTCTGGCACGCACCACGCCACCGACATCGGGCGAGACCACCATGACATCGCGGTAGTCGTGCTTCCAAATGTCACCCAGAATAATGGGGGCCGCATAAATATTGTCGACCGGAATATCAAAAAAGCCCTGGATCTGGTCGGAGTGCAAGTCCATGGTGAGCACGCGGTTCACACCCACCGACTGCAGCATGTTAGCCACAACCTTGGCGCTAATAGGCACGCGGGCCGACCGTACACGTCGATCTTGTCGCGCGTAGCCAAAATAAGGAATGGCCGCGGTGATTCGGCTTGCAGAGGCCCTGCGAAGCGCATCCACCATAAGCATCACTTCCATTAAATGATCGTTGGCAGGCGCCGATGTG
>JAURCW010000106.1 GCA_030828265.1 Burkholderiales bacterium
AAGGGCGCCGCTCTACCAACTGAGCTAAGCACCCACAGCCATTCAAATTAGTTAAGCGCGTCCTTAAGGGCCTTACCCGGACGAAACTTCGGAAGCTTAGCAGACTTGATTTTGATCGTCTCGCCTGTTCGGGGGTTACGGCCGGATCGCGCTGCTCGCTTCGTGACCGCGAAGGTACCAAAGCCAACCAGCGTAACCGACGCTCCCTTTTTAAGATTGGTTCGCACACCCATCATGAAGGCCTCGAGTGCGCGACCCGCAGCAGCCTTAGAAATGTCGGCATGCTTTGCCATATGTTCAATCATGTCGGTCTTATTCACAGCGTCATGTCCTTATTATTTTTTAATCAGCAGAAAAAAGTTGAACTGGCCGAGCGTCTCGGCTGCGCAGAAAATGATTAAACGCTAAACGGTTTCTAAAGGTCAAGCCCGTAACGCAAGAATTCCCTATGACTTTCCCTAGTGCGTGATGGCGTCTGTGCTTGTTGCCGGAGCAATCTCCACCGAGCCTTTGGTTGCCGCTGCAGGGTCAATCTCAGGGGCATCATCCTCAAGGGGCGTAGGAACACCCGCCAAAGCAAGCTCCAGAACCTTATCGATCCAGCGAACCGGAATGATCTCAAGCGAGTTTTTCACGTTTGCAGGGATCTCGGCAAGATCGCGAACATTTTGTTCCGGAATAAGCACTTTCTTAATGCCACCTCGATGGGCTGCAAGAAGCTTTTCCTTCAGACCCCCAATTTGTAGCACCTCGCCGCGAAGCGTAATCTCACCAGTCATGGCGACATCGGCCCGCACTGGAATGCCAGTTAGAACGGAGACAAGGGCGGTGGTCATGGCAATACCTGCGCTCGGCCCGTCTTTGGGGGTCGCCCCCTCGGGCGCATGAATGTGCAGGTCCCGCTTCTCAAAGACATCATCGGAAATTCCAAGCCTGCGAGCACGACTGCGAACCACAGATCGCGCAGCCTCGACAGACTCCTTCATAACGTCGCCGAGAGAACCCGTACGAATAATATTGCCCTTACCCGGCATAACAGCAGCCTCAATGGTAAGTAGCTCGCCCCCAACTTCGGTCCATGCAAGGCCTGTCACCTCACCCACCTGGTCCTCTTTCTCGGCTACGCCAAAGGTGTAGCGCTTAACGCCAAGGTAGTCTTCAATGTTCTCGGCAGCAACCTTGAAGGGCAGCGCATCCGAGGACTGTGCCTTCAGGCCAAGCACACGGCGAGTCACCTTACGACAGATTTTTGAAAGCTCGCGCTCGAGACCGCGTACACCGGCCTCGCGCGTGTAGGAGCGAATAATCTCCCGCACGGCATCCTCGGCCACTTCAACCTCGCCCTCTTTTAGACCCGTATGTTTGATCTGCTTGGGCAAGAGGTAGCGCTGCGCAATACTCACTTTTTCGTCTTCGGTGTAGCCCGAAAGACGAATAACCTCCATACGATCAAGAAGCGCTGGTGGAATATTCATGGAGTTTGCTGTCGCAACAAACATCACATCCGATAAGTCGTATTCCACTTCTACGTAGTGATCGGTAAAGCTGTGGTTCTGCTCGGGATCAAGAACCTCAAGCAAGGCACTTGCCGGATCACCCCGAAAGTCCATCCCCATCTTGTCAACCTCATCAAGAAGGAAGAGTGGATTACGCACACCAACCTTCGTAAGGCTTGTAAGAATCTTGCCAGGCATCGAGCCGATGTAGGTGCGCCGATGGCCGCGAATTTCGCTCTCGTCGCGCACGCCACCCAAGGCCATGCGAACAAACTTTCGGTTGGTGGCGCGAGCAATTGACTGCCCGAGAGAGGTTTTACCCACACCTGGAGGGCCCACCAGACAAAGAATGGGAGCCTTGACTTTGTCAACGCGCTGTTGAACCGCAAGGTATTCAAGTATGCGCTCTTTCACCTTTTCAAGGCCGAAGTGTTCCTCCTCGAGGACTTCTTCAGCCGCACCAAGGTTGCCATTCACCTTGCTCTTCTTTTTCCATGGAAGCCCAACTAACGCATCCACGTAGTTCCGAACCACCGTCGCCTCGGCCGACATTGGTGACATCATGCGAAGCTTCTTGAGTTCGGCCAGGGCCTTATCCTTTGCCTCCTTGGGCATGCGTGCAGCCTTGATCTTTTTATCAATTTCATCGAGCTCGTTGTCCTCGCCCTCGCCAAGCTCTTTTTGAATGGCTTTAACCTGCTCGTTCAGGTAGTACTCCCGCTGGCTCTTCTCCATCTGGCGCTTCACACGGCCACGAATACGCTTCTCAACCTGCAAAATATCCAGCTCGGTTTCAATCTGGGCCAGCAGCTTTTCAAGCCGATCACCCACAGGAAGAATCTCAAGGACAGCCTGTTTCTCCTCGAGCTTCATGGGCAGGTGGGCTGCGATGGTGTCGGCAAGCCGGCCGGGCTCTTCCATACTCACGAGGCTATTGAGAATCTCGGCGGGGATCTTCTTATTAAGTTTGACGAACTGATCAAACTGCCCGAGGATCGTGCGGCGCAAGGCCTCGACCTCGGGCCCCTTATGGTCATCAAGTGGAAGGGGGCAACAGACCGCCTGGAGGTGGTCCTCCTCCTCAACCAACTCAATAAGCTCAGCCCTCTGAACACCCTCGACCAGGACCTTCACGGTCCCGTCGGGCAGCTTGAGCATTTGAAGAATGCTGGCGAGGCAGCCAATGGAATAAATATCGCTCGCGCCAGGCTCGTCCTGCGTGGCTGACCGCTGGGCAGCAAGCAGGACATGAATACCGGCCTCCATGGCCTTCTCCATTGCGCGAATCGACTTGGGCCGGCCAACAAACAGAGGAATCACCATGTGCGGGAAGACAACAACATCCCGCAAGGGCAACATTGGCAGGTGGACGGGCTCGGCGGGGAGAATTTCGGGTTTTGACATGGGCAGTAGCAACCTTTCCTAATGCAGGAATCGGTAGAAAGAAGCGATTTCTAAATGAAATGGGGCCAAAAAAGCAAAAATCAAGCGGCTCCGCTTCGTTTACTTGAGGCAGCCTTGGGTGTTTCCCCATAAATTAACAAGGGCTTAGCCTCCTCCGTCACGGTGTTTTCGTCCAACACCACCTTGGTGACATTTTTTAGGCTTGGAAGCTCGTACATGGTGTCAAGCAAGGACTGCTCAATAATCGAACGCAAGCCCCTGGCGCCGGTTCGGCGTGCAATGGCCTTTTTCGCAATCGCCGAAAGCGCTGCGGGCCGAACCTCCAGCTCAGCTCCTTCCATCTGAAAAAGGCTCTGATACTGCTTCACAAGGGCATTCTTAGGGCCTGTAAGAATCTCAATAAGGGCGGGCTCATCAAGCTCATCAAGGGTTGCTACCACGGGCAGACGACCCACAAGCTCGGGTATAAGGCCAAATTTAATAAGGTCCTCGGGCTCCACATCTTGAAAGAGCTCGGACAACTTGCGCTCAGAGGCCGAGCGAACTTCAGCGCCAAAGCCAATGGAGGTCTTCTCGGTTCGATCACGAATAACCTTCTCAAGCCCATCGAAGGCACCGCCACAAATAAACAGAATATTAGTGGTGTCGATCTGCACAAAATCTTGGTTCGGATGCTTACGGCCGCCCTGAGGAGGAACCGAGGCCACCGTGCCCTCAATGAGCTTTAAGAGGGCCTGCTGAACACCCTCACCCGAGACGTCGCGGGTGATGGAAGGGTTGTCAGACTTACGAGAGATCTTGTCGATCTCATCAATGTAGACAATTCCGTGCTGGGCCCGATCAACTTCATAATTACAGTTCTGCAGAAGCTTTTGGATGATGTTCTCAACATCCTCGCCCACATAACCGGCCTCGGTGAGAGTCGTGGCGTCTGCAATAACAAAGGGAACATTCAGAAGGCGTGCAAGGGTTTGGGCTAAGAGGGTCTTACCCGAGCCGGTTGGCCCAATGAGCAAAATATTACTTTTGGCAAGCTCAACCTCGCCCGACTTGCCGTGCTGTCGAAGACGCTTATAGTGGTTGTAGACCGCGACCGCAAGGTTACGCTTTGCCCGATCTTGGCCAACAACGTACTGGCCAAGAATGGAGGAAATTTCTTGAGGCGTTGGGAGCGCTTCACGACTGGATTCACCCGTTGTTGCTTCCGACTGCTCATCACGAATGATGTCGTTGCACAGGTCGATGCACTCGTCACAAATAAAAACCGAAGGCCCGGCAATGAGTTTTTTGACCTCATGCTGACTTTTCCCGCAAAACGAACAGTAAAGAAGCTTCTCGCCTGTTCCTTTTTTCTCTGCCATCGTTGCCTCCGGATGAACCGACTAAGTTCAGAGAAACTAATCGCGACTTGAAAGAACGCGATCTACGAGCCCATACTTTAACGCATCTTCCGAGGACATAAAGTTGTCCCGATCGGTGTCTCGGGCAATGGTTTCGAGGGGCTGACCTGTACGCTCCGAAAGAATGGAATTTAGCTTGTCGCGCAGTTTGAGAATCTCACGGGCGTGAATTTCAATGTCAGAGGCCTGACCCTGAATACCACCAAGGGGCTGGTGAATCATGACGCGGCTGTTTGGTAGGGCGAAGCGCTTGCCCTTCTCACCGGCTGCGAGCAAGAAAGCACCCATGCTGGCGGCCATTCCAATACAAAGTGTGCTGACTGCTGGCTTAATAAACTGCATGGTGTCAAAAATGGCAAGGCCAGCCGAAACCGACCCACCCGGAGAATTGATGTACAGCGAAATGTCTTTGTCAGGATTCTCCGACTCCAGAAAAAGGAGTTGAGCAACGATAAGGTTGGCCGAGGAATCGTTAACGGGGCCAACCAAGAAGACAACTCGCTCCTTAAGAAGGCGCGAGTAAATGTCATAGGCACGCTCGCCTCGGCCTGACTGCTCGA
>JAURCW010000171.1 GCA_030828265.1 Burkholderiales bacterium
GCCGACCGCTTCACCACCGGCAGCAGCATCATGCCGCAAAAGAAAAACCCCGATGTGCCTGAGCTGGCGCGCGGCAAGACGGGCCGGGTGAACGGGCATTTAGTTGCACTGCTTACCTTAATGAAGGGCCAGCCCCTGGCCTACAACAAAGACAACCAAGAAGACAAAGAGCCTTTGTTCGACACAGCAGATACCGTAGGCGACACCCTAAAAGCGTTCGCGGACATGGTGGCTGGAATTGAGCCTCAGCCCGAGGCCATGCGCGCTGCGGTGCTTGAAGGCTATGCCACCGCCACCGACCTTGCAGATTATTTAGTCAAAAAAGGCCTGCCATTTCGGGATGCCCACGAGGCGGTTGCGCTGGCTGTGCGCGAGGCCGTGGAACAAAACTGCGCGCTTGAGGCCCTGCCCCTAAAAACGCTTCAGGGCTTTCATGCCGCCATTAACGAAGACGTTTTTCAAGTACTTCAGCCCGAGGGCGCCCTTCAGGCCAGAGACCACGTTGGCGGAACGTCTCCCAGCCAGGTTCGGGCTCAGGTTCAAAAGATTCGTATCAAGCTCAGCTAGGGAACACTAAATTAGCCCACCGCTCAGGTAGAACTATTTTTTTTAAGCGAGGGGCTAAGAACAACAGCCATCGAGATCAGGATAAGAAGCAGCGCGATAATATCGTAGAGTCCGATGCGCTCATTAATGGTGAGCGATCCCGTAAAAACACCGATAGGCGGAATCAACATAATGGCGAGACTGCTAACAACCGGTGGCAGCTTTCTCGCAAGACGAAACCAGACAATGTGACAGATGGCAAACACCACCAATGCGTTGTAAATAATAGCGGTCCATTCAAAGACTGTTGGCAATCGATAACTTGGTAGCTCAGACACCAGTGAACTCAAGGCGATTAACACGCCACTTATCGTAAGCATCCAGAAAAGAAGGGATGCATTCGAAATACTCAATCGAGTCTGCTTCATTAACACAGTCCCGTAACCCCAACTTGCTGCTGCCACAAGCATCATTAACACACTTACCGGGCTACCTGTAAGTGAGGAAAACTCACTAATCGAGAGAAGAAGCGTCGCGATTAACGCCAGCCCCACAGCAACCAATTGGAAAGGCTTTGGCCGATGACCGTAAATAAGCATGCCAGAAATAGCTGCCCAGGCTGGCATGGTGTAAGCAAGTATGGCCGCACGTCCCGAAGAAATATGCGGTAGAGAGATAATCATTAACCAATGGAAAAGAGCCATGTTCGGGATTGAGAGCAACAAGATCGAACGCCACTCGCTCCTCTGTGGCCAGAAACGCTCAGCACGCACAACAAGAAAAGGGGCTAGGAAAACCAATCCCAGAAGCATCGACCATGAACGAAACGCCAAGGGTGGGAAAGACGTGACAGCAAGCTTAATTAGCGGCCAGTTCACACCCCAGCAAATCGTCAGTACGATAAGCAATAAAAAGTCCTGGCGGTTCATTCCCGCCATACCTGCCGTTTGAGGCATGAGTTCTAGCGTTTTCTCATAGGGAGCAGATCGGTACAAACGCCCTCGAAGACTTCTGCCACCATTCCAATGGTTTCGCCAAGCGTGGGATGCGGATGAATAGTCTTGCCAATATCGGTGGGGTCGCAGCCCATTTCAATAGCGAGGGCCAGTTCACCAATCATGTCACCGGCATGGGTACCCACAATGCCGCCGCCCACAACACGATGAGTCTCAGCATCCACCAGTAGCTTTGTGAAACCTTCGTCACGGCCATTGGCAATGGCACGGCCCGAAGCCGCCCAAGGGAAAACCGCCTTCTCCAGTTTCAGGCCCTTCACTTTGGCTTCGTCTTCCGTCAGACCTACCCAGGCCACCTCGGGGTCGGTATAGGCAACCGAAGGAATAACACGGGCATCAAAGAAAGACTTTTGTCCCGCCGCCGCCTCTGCGGCCACATGGCCCTCGTGCACCGCCTTATGGGCAAGCATGGGCTGACCCACAATATCGCCGATGGCAAAAATGTGTGCCTGCGTGGTGCGCATCTGCGCATCAACATTGAGAACGCCCCTGTCATTCACCTCAATGCCCGCGCGGTCAGCACCGATGGCTCTACCATTCGGTCTGCGACCCACCGCCTGAAGAACAAGGTCGTAGCACTGCGGTTCGGCTGGCGCCTTGCCCCCTTCGAAGCGCACATGAACACCATCGTCCTTTGCCTCGGCCCCAACAGTTTTGCTTCCCAGCAAGATGTTGTCGAAACGATCCTCATTGAACTTCTGCCAGACCTTCACGAGGTCACGGTCGGCACCCATCATTAGGCCGTCCATCATCTCCACCACATCAACACGAGCGCCTAGCGTGGAATACACAGTAGCCATTTCCAGGCCAATAATGCCTCCGCCAATAACTAGCATTCGCTTGGGCCGTTGACGAAGCTCAAGTGCACCTGTGGAAGTCATGACACGAGGGTCGTTAGGAAGAAAGGGTAGTTTCAAGGCCTCGGAACCGGCCGCCACAATGGCCTTTGAAAACTTAATCACCTGCTTGGTACCCGCATCGTTGGTAACTTCTAAATGAAAGGAGTCGAGGAACTGGCCAACACCCTGCACCACCGTCACCTTGCGGGCCTTGGCCATGCCAGCAAGACCCCCAGTGAGCTTGCCCACCACTTTCTCTTTCCATCCACGAAGCTTGTCGAGATCGACCTGCGGCTCGCCAAACGAGATGCCATGCGCGGCCATGGACTTAGCCTCATCCATAACGGCCGCCACATGTAAGAGTGCCTTAGAGGGAATGCAGCCGACGTTAAGGCAGACACCACCCAGTGTGCTGAACCGCTCCACTAAGACGGTACTCATACCAAGGTCGGCGGCACGAAAGGCAGCGGAGTAACCACCAGGCCCTGCACCAAGCACAAGCATCTCGGTCTCAAGGTCGGCTTTGCCGCTGTAAGTTTGAAGGGGCAAATGCGAAGCAGCAGCGGCGTGCGTGGGCGATAGGGCGGAAGCCGAGGCAGAGATGGCCTCCGAAGACGTGCTCTTCTCGGCTGAGGAGGGCGTCTCAGCCGCAGGTAGCACTGTGGAGACAACTGGCGCAGCGGAAACGGCC
>JAURCW010000004.1 GCA_030828265.1 Burkholderiales bacterium
CTCAGCGACTTGGTGGTGTGTGGCTTTGTGCGGTCTGTCGCAGACGAGGGACGCAGACACGGTCAAGATGGAGCTCGACCAGGCCAAGAACGAGGCCGAAGCGGAGAAGAAGGCGGTGGAGGACGCCAAAGCTGAAGTGGAAGCCAAGGTGGCCGAGCTGGTTGAGGCGGGGAGCCTTACTGCACCCGCAGGTAACCTCTTGAACGACACCCTGTTCGGGCTGGAGTCCAAGGTGGTTCGTGGCCAGATTCTTGGTGGCGAGCCCCGTATCGATGGTCGCGACACCCGAACAGTTCGTCCGATTTCCATTCGCAATGGTGTTTTGCCACGTGCGCATGGCTCTGTCTTATTCACGCGTGGTGAGACCCAGGCGCTTGTTGTTGCAACCCTGGGCACAAACCGTGACGAGCAAATTATTGACGCACTGGGCGGTGAGTACCGCGACCGGTTCATGCTTCACTACAACATGCCTCCCTATGCCACTGGCGAATGTGGCCGTGTGGGTACGCCTAAGCGTCGCGAGATTGGTCACGGTCGGCTTGCCAAGCGTGCCTTGGTGGCAGTTCTGCCCAAGCCCGAAGACTTTGCCTACTCCATGCGTGTGGTTAGTGAGATTACCGAGTCCAATGGCTCGTCTTCCATGGCATCGGTCTGCGGTGGCTGCCTAGCGCTTATGGATGCCGGCGTTCCCCTTAAGGCGCATGTGGCCGGTATTGCCATGGGGCTCATTAAAGAGGGCGGACGGTTTGCTGTTCTGACCGACATTCTTGGCGATGAAGATCACCTTGGCGATATGGACTTCAAAGTGGCGGGCTCTGAAACCGGTATTACCGCGCTCCAAATGGACATTAAAATTCAGGGCATCACCAAAGAAATCATGCAGGTTGCTCTGGCCCAGGCCAAAGACGCCCGTCTTCATATTCTTGGCAAGATGAAGGACTGCATGGGCACGGCCCGTGAAGAGCTCTCCGAGTTCGCGCCCCGTCTCTACAACATGAAGATCAACCCCGAGCGTATTCGTGATGTGATTGGTAAGGGTGGTGCCACCATCCGTGCCATTACCGAAGAAACCGGTACCACCATCGACATTGACGAGTCGGGCAGCATTACCATTGCCGCCACCACGGCCGAGGCCGCCCGTCATGCCATCAAGCGCATTGAAGAGCTCACGGCCGAAGTTGAGGTTGGCAAGGTCTACGAGGGTACGGTTCTGCGCCTACTTGAGTTTGGTGCCATCGTCTCCATTCTTCCCGGCAAAGACGGCCTGCTGCATATTTCCCAAATTGCCCACGAGCGTGTGAACCAAGTATCCGACTTTGTAAAAGAAGGCCAGCAGGTTCGCGTGAAGGTGATTGAGGCCGACGAGAAGGGCAGGCTGCGTCTTTCGATGAAAGCCTTGCTTGAAGAGCCCGGCTCCGAGGCACCTGCTGCCGAGGGCAATACAGGGAGCGAGGCCTAGCCCGTATGCAACGCGTGCCGCTTGTTCTCGGAAACTGGAAGATGAACGGCTCGGTTCAGGCGAACGAGGCCCTGCTTCAGGGCTTGCTCGGTAGCCTTAGCCCTCAGGCTGATGCCGCCATCAAGCAGGGCGACCTGCAGGCCGGTGTTGCTGTGCCTGCACCGTATCTTTTTCAGGCGGCGACCCGTCTTCGCAGCTCCGGGCTTCTCTGGGGTGCGCAAGACTGCTCCAATGAGATCGCCGGTGCCTTCACGGGCGAGATCTCGGCCGACATGCTCAAAGACTTCGACTGCCAGTTTGCCCTTGTGGGGCACTCCGAGCGTCGTGAGCGGGCAGCGGAGTCCAGCGATCTGGTTGGCCGCAAGCTTGGTCAGTTGCTTAACAATGGCCTTATGCCGGTGGTTTGCGTCGGCGAGCCGCTGTCGGAGCGCGAGCAGGGCTCAGCCGAAGACTTTGTTGTTGAGCAGGTAAGGGCGGCCACCAAGGGCTTAGACGAGCAGCAGCTTGCCGCCCTGGTAATTGCCTACGAGCCCATTTGGGCCATCGGCACCGGCAGGTCTGCATCCAGTTCCGATGCCCAGGCCATGCACGCCACCATTCGACACGAGCTCTCCCAGCAGTCGCAGTCTGCGGCCCAGGCTGTTCGCATTCTTTATGGAGGCAGTGTTAAGGCAGCGACCGCCGCCGAGCTCTTTGCGCAGCCCGATATTGATGGTGCGCTTGTAGGCGGGGCCTCCCTTGATGCCACCGAATTCGCCAATATTATTCAATCGGCCTGCCCCGCGTCTCAAAGCCTTCACTAGGACAACTCAACGCCATGCCTTGGTACACCAACTTACTCATCATCGTTCAGGTCGTCTCTGCCCTGGCCATTATTGTTCTTGTACTTCTACAGCAGGGCAAGGGAGCCGACTTAGGGGCCGCCTTTGGGTCCGGAAGTTCAGGCTCGGTCTTCGGTGCCTCCGGCTCCAGTAACTTTCTTTCAAGAACGACAGCAATTCTTGCGGCCGTCTTTTTCACAACAACCCTAGGGCTTTCCTATCTCGGTAGCCGTAGCCTGGGAACAACGGGGGATTCTGGCGGTATCATGCAAAATATTCCGGCAGAAAAGTCACCGGCAGCGAACCCCGAGGTTCCGATGCCTGGCTCTTCGGACACAACAAAGACGAGCCCGGAGAAGTAGTGCTTTGATGGTCTAGGTTTAAGCCGACGTGGTGGAATTGGTAGACACGCTATCTTGAGGGGGTAGTGGCGAAAGCTGTGCGAGTTCGAGTCTCGCCGTCGGCACCAGTTAGGGGGGTTTATGAGTCTCGAGTCTTACCTTCCCATCTTGCTGTTTATTTTGGTGGGCATTGCGGTGGGCGTTGGCCCCATGCTGTTAGGCAAGTTAATTGGGCCCAGTCGGCCCGACGAAGAGAAGCTCTCGCCCTATGAGTGTGGCTTCGAGGCCTTTGAGAACGCTCGTATGCAGTTCGACGTGCGCTACTACCTCGTTGCCATTCTTTTTATTTTGTTTGATCTCGAAATTGCCTTTCTTTTCCCCTGGGCAGTCAGTCTCGATTCCATTGGGCTCTTTGTGTTTCTTTCCATGATGGCCTTTCTTGCCATCTTAGTATTGGGCTTCATTTATGAGTGGATGAAGGGAGCCCTTGACTGGGAGTAAAGCATGGCTATAGACGGCGTTCTGAAGCAAGGTTTCATCACAACCACGGCCGACCAGGTTATTAACTGGACCCGCACGGGTTCGCTTTGGCCTATGACATTCGGCCTTGCCTGTTGTGCTGTTGAAATGATGCATGCGGGCGCTGCGCGCTACGACCTCGACCGGTTTGGTGTGGTCTTTCGTCCTAGCCCTCGTCAGTCCGATCTCATGATTGTCGCGGGCACCCTGTGCAACAAAATGGCACCTGCGCTTCGCAAGGTCTACGATCAAATGCCGGAGCCGCGTTGGGTCATAAGCATGGGTTCTTGCGCCAATGGCGGTGGCTACTATCACTACTCTTATTCGGTGGTTCGCGGCTGCGACCGCATCGTGCCCGTTGATATCTACGTGCCTGGCTGTCCCCCCACGGCCGAGGCCCTGATGTACGGAATTATTCAGCTTCAAAACAAAATCAAACGCACAAGCACGATTGCGCGCGGTTAAAGAAACTCTCGTTTACCACCATGCCTGATACGCCTGCCAGCCAAGACACTGCTGAAGCCACGGAGCCCCAAGCCCTAGTGCTTACCGTGGCCGGTCAGCTTGCGCAAACCGCAAGCGCAAAGCTTGGCGGGCTGGTGTCGCATGCCTACGAAAGCCTTGGTGAGGTTACCGTGGAAGCGCCTGCCGCAAGCTTGGTTGAGCTTGGGCTTGCATTACGCGACACCCCGGGGCTTGAGTTCGACACGCTCATCGATCTTTGTGGCATGGACTACATGGGCTTCAAGGAAGGTCGCTATGAAGGCCCCCGCTTTGCTGTGGTGGTTCATCTGCTCTCCGTGGTGCGAAACCAGCGTATTCGACTAAAGATCTTCTGTCCCGACGACGACCTGCCGCAGGTGCCAAGCCTCGTCTCGGTATGGCCGGGTTCGGGCTGGTATGAGCGCGAGGCCTTCGACCTCTACGGCATTGTCTTTGCCGGCCATAACGATCTGCGCCGCATTCTTACCGACTACGGCTTTGTAGGTCATCCTTTCCGTAAAGACTTCCCGACCTCGGGCTATGTTGAGATGCGCTACGACGCCCAGCAGCGACGTGTGGTCTATCAGCCTGTCACCATTGAACCTCGCGACATTACACCGCGTGTTGTTCGCGAGGAACACTATGGCCGAGCTTAAGAACTACACGCTCAACTTCGGGCCACAACACCCGGCCGCGCATGGTGTCTTGCGGCTTGTACTTGAGCTCGATGGCGAAGTGGTGCAACGTGCCGACCCGCATATTGGTCTGCTTCATCGCGGCACAGAAAAGCTCGCCGAATCCAAAACCTTTTTGCAGTCGGTGCCCTACATGGATCGGCTCGACTACGTGTCGATGATGTGCAACGAGCATGCCTACGTCATGGCCATCGAGAAGCTCATGGGCATCGAGGTCCCGCTTCGGGCGCAGTACATCCGCGTGATGTTCGACGAGATCACCCGTATCCTTAATCACCTTCTCTGGATCGGCGCCCATGGTCTCGATGTGGGCGCCATGGCCGTTTTTCTTTATGCCTTCCGTGAGCGTGAAGACCTGATGGACTGCTACGAGGCCGTTTCAGGTGCACGCATGCATGCGGCCTATTACAGGCCAGGTGGTGTTTACCGCGACCTTCCCGACACCATGCCCAAGTACCAGGTGAATCGTCTGCGCAGTAACTCCAAGGTGCGCAGGCTGAATCAAAATCGTGAAGGGTCACTGCTTGACTTCATTGACGACTTCACTCAGCGTTTCCCTTCTTGCGTCGATGAATACGAGACGCTACTTACCGACAACCGTATTTGGAAGCAAAGGCTGGTGGGGATTGGCGTTGTAAGTCCCGAGCGGGCAAAGGCCTTGGGTTTTACTGGGCCCATGTTGCGTGGCTCGGGCGTGGAATGGGATTTGCGCAAAACCCAACCCTACGAGGTCTACGACCGCCTTCAGTTCGATGTACCCATTGGAACCGAGGGCGACAGCTACGATCGCTACTTGGTGCGGATGGCCGAGATGCGCGAAAGTAACCGCATCGTTCAGCAATGTGTGCAATGGCTTCGTGCCAACCCGGGCCCGGTGATTTCCGACAACCACAAGGTGGCCCCACCCGACCGCGAGTCCATGAAGTCGAACATGGAAGAGCTGATTCATCATTTCAAGCTCTTTACCGAGGGTATTCATGTGCCCGAAGGCGAGTGCTACGCGGCCGTTGAGCATCCTAAAGGCGAGTTTGGTATTTACCTGGTCTCCGATGGAGCCAACATGCCTTGGCGGGTGAAAATTCGCGCCCCCGGCTTTGCCCATCTGCAGGCCCTTGAGGAAATGTCCAAGGGTCACATGCTTGCCGATGTGGTCACCATTATTGGAACCCAAGACATCGTCTTTGGAGAGATCGACCGATGAGTGCCGGAAATAAGTCGCAGGGGGTGAAGCAGCAGCCTATGTTGGCGCAGATGCCCATTGACCTTGCGGGAGGGCTCAGTCCGCCTGCGCGGGTTTTATCGGAGTCCGCCTACCGGCAGATCGACCGAGAGATCGCCAAATACCCCGCCGACCAACGTCAGTCCGCTGTGATGGCAGCCTTACGAATTGCACAGGTGGAAAAAGGCTATGTCTCGCCCGAGGTGGAGGTTGAAATTGCGGCTTACCTTGGCATGGCCCCAATGGCCGTGCACGAAGTGACCACCTTCTACAATATGTACAACCAGTCGCCCATTGGTCGCTATAAGCTCACGGTCTGTACCAATCTGCCTTGTGCTCTTCGTGATGGCGAAAAGATTGCGTCTTACCTAAAGGCCAAGCTTGGCATTGGCCTGAACCAGACCACCGATGACGGTCTGTTCACTCTTCAAGAAGGAGAGTGCATGGGTGCCTGTGGGGACTCCCCGGTTATGTTGGTTAACAACCATCGCATGTGCAGTTTTATGTCGTTTGAACGTATTGATGCCTTGTTGGAAGAACTCAAGGAGGAGGCCAAACTCAATGGGCGCGCCTGATATTCCAATTATTGACACCTGTTTCCATGGGCGACATATTTCGCCTCAAATTCTTGCCGACCTTAGCCCCGACGGCTGGCGTCTGCGCGACTACGAAGCCCGTGGTGGCTACAAGGCCTTACGCAAAATTCTCGGCACCGACGGCGGCCCGGGCATGACCCAAGAAGAAGTCATTGCCGAGGTTAAGGCATCGGCCCTGCGTGGCCGTGGTGGTGCAGGCTTTCCCACGGGACTTAAATGGAGCTTCATGCCCGCGAAGCTTCCTGTTCAAAAGTATCTGGTCTGCAATTCCGATGAGGGCGAACCGGGAACCTTCAAAGACCGCGACATTCTTCGCTACAACCCGCATGTGGTTATTGAAGGCATGGCCATTGCTGCCTACGCTATGGGCATTACCGTGGGCTACAACTACATTCACGGTGAAATCTTTTCGGTCTACGAGCGTTTTGAAGAGGCCCTTGACGAAGCCCGTGCCGCAGGTCTTCTCGGTAAAAACATTCTTGGCAAGGGCTTTGATTTCGAGCTCCATGCTCACCATGGGTATGGCGCCTACATTTGCGGTGAAGAAACGGCCCTTCTCGAATCCCTTGAGGGTAAGAAAGGTCAACCTCGTTTCAAGCCTCCCTTTCCGGCAAGCTATGGTTTGTACGGCAAGCCCACAACCATCAACAACACCGAAACGTTTGCGGCCGTACCTTGGATTATTCGTAACGGCGGTCAGGCATACCTTGAGGTGGGTCGCCCAAACAACGGTGGCACCAAAGTCTTTTCCATCAGTGGTGATGTCGAGCGGCCAGGCAACTATGAGATTCCTTTAGGTACGCCATTTTCTAAATTGCTTGAGCTTGCAGGCGGTATGCGTAACGGCAACGCACTGAAGGCCGTTATTCCCGGCGGCTCGTCCATGCCTGTGTTAACGGCCGAGGTTATGATGGCCACCGACATGGACTACGACTCCATTGCCAAGGCGGGTTCGATGCTGGGCGCCGGTGCGGTCATTGTGATGGACGAGACCCGATGCATGGTGCGCAGCCTGTTGCGTCTGTCGTACTTCTACCATGAAGAATCCTGCGGTCAGTGCACACCTTGCCGCGAGGGCACGGGTTGGCTCTGGCGCATGGTGAAACGCATCGAGGAAGGCAAGGGCACCGAGGGCGACCTCGAGCAGCTCAACCGCGTGGCCAACAACATACAAGGTCGAACCATCTGTGCCTTGGGTGATGCAGCGGCCATGCCGGTTCGTGCCTTCATTAAGAATTTTCGTAGCGAGTTTGAGCATCACATCGTTCACAAAACCTGTCTGGTGAGTCCGCATGGCTATGATTGAGCTCGAAATCGACGGCAAGAAGGTTGAGGTGCCGGCAGGCAGCATGCTTATGGATGCGGCCCACAAGCTCGGGCTCTATGTGCCGCACTTCTGCTACCACAAGAAGCTCTCCATTGCGGCGAATTGCCGCATGTGCCTGGTTGAAGTTGAGAAGGCACCTAAGCCGTTGCCTGCCTGTGCAACGCCTGTTGCGGCAGGCATGAAGGTGTTCACAGCTTCTGAGAAGGCCAAGCTTGCCCAGCAGGGCGTAATGGAGTTCCTGCTGATCAACCACCCGCTTGACTGCCCCATCTGCGACCAGGGCGGGGAATGCCAATTGCAAGACCTGGCTGTGGGCTACGGTCCCTCAGCCTCGCATTACAGCGAGGCTAAGCGGGTGGTCTTTCACAAGCCCATGGGCCCGCTTATTTCAGCGCAAGAAATGTCGCGGTGCATTCACTGCACACGCTGTGTTCGATTTGGCCAAGAAATTGCGGGGGTTATGGAGCTAGGAATGGCCCATCGTGGCGAGCATTCCGAGATCATGTCGTTTGTGGGTGGCGCGGTGCAAAGCGAACTGTCTGGCAACATGATTGATGTCTGCCCAGTGGGTGCTTTAACCAGCAAGCCTTTCCGCTACGCAGCCCGCACCTGGGAGCTTAGCCGTCGGCGCAGTATTAGCCCGCACGACGGTCTGGGCTCCAACCTAGTTGTTCAGTCCAAGGCAGGCAAGGTACTTCGCGTTGTGCCGCTTGAGAACGAGGCGGTAAATGAGTGCTGGATCTCCGATCGTGATCGCTTCAGCTACGAGGCACTAAACAGCGATGACCGCCTTACCACCCCCATGGTGCGCGATGAGCGGGGCCAGTGGCGTGAGGCCGACTGGCATGAGGCCCTTGAGAAAGCCGCCAGTATTTTGAAATCGGCCTCGGCTCGTGGTGCGAATCGTGTTCGTGCCCTTATGTCCCCCATGGTCACGGTGGAAGAGGCCCACTTGGCTTCCAAACTTATACGAGGGCTCAAGAGTCAGTCCATCGATTTTCGTGTTGCGCTCTCCGACCCGCAGTTCGATCAGGCGCTCTCGGGCTCGCTTGCCTTCGGTTTTCCTGTGGCCGAGTTTTCCTCGGCGCAGCGTGTTCTGCTCGTTGGCTCGCAACTGCGTGCCGAGCAGCCGCTTATCGCCCAGCGCATTCGCCAGGCCGTCCGCCAGGGGGCCCAGCTGGCAAGCCTTTCGGCCATGCACGATGCGCTCTTAATGCCCGTTCACGCTTCGGTGGCCATCCCTCCCTCGCACTGGGTGACGGCGCTTGAATCACTGGTTACCGGTCTCAGTCATAACCCCGCGCCGAAAGCCAGTAAGGCAAAGGGCTCAAAGGCCAAGGCGAAAGAGGTCGAGGCGGCAGACTCTAGCGCAGAGTCCTCTCAGATGCAGGCCTTGCATAGCTGGCTTTCGGCAAGCAACTTTTCCCAGTCGGGCGACGAAACACCTTCCTTTATTGTGGTTGTGGGGGAGCAGGCGGTTCGCCATCCAGAAGCGTCGCGTTTAATTGCGCTGGCTCAACAGCTCGCCCGGGCACGTGGTGGGAAGCTTGCAGTGCTTACGCCGGGGGCGAACTGGGTGGGTGCAAGCCTCGCAGGCGCATTGCCTCAGTCCAATGCCGGCGGTAAGTCGGCCGTGCATGCCTTTGAAGACCCCGCCTCGGCCTATCTTCTATGCCAGCTCGAGCCGGCACTCGATTGCTTTAATGGACCTGCTGTTGTTGCCGGACTAAAGTCGGGCCTCGGTGTTGTGGCCTTAACCAGCTATCGCTCTGCGGTGGATCAGGTGGCTGACGTTATGCTGCCCATGGCACCCTTTACTGAAACCTCTGGCAGCTTCGTCAATATGGAAGGCCGCCTGCAAAGCTTTGAGGCGGCTGTGCCTCCGGCGGGTCAGACGCGACCCGGCTGGAAAATTCTGCGTGTGCTGGGCAACATGCTTGACCTTGAAGGCTTCGATCAGAACAGCTCCGATCAAGTGAGAGCCCAAGCCCTTGAGGGTTACGCGCCGCAGGCCAATGGTCTTCTTAACCTAGGCTGGAACCTGGACGAATCCAAACTCGAGGCGCAGTCCCAGGCACCCCTTAGTCTTGGCCACGCCGAGCTCGAGCGGCTGCCCGATCTTCCTATTTACATGGTCGATAGCATCGTCCGCCGCGCGGACAGCCTACGTCAAACCCAGCAGTCTGGGGCGCCGAAGGCCTGGCTGCATCCGGAAAAGCTCAAAGAACTGTCTTTGGTTCCTGGAATGTCTGCTAAGGTGCGGCAAGACGATTCTGAGGTGGTCCTTGAGCTCGCAAGTGACCCTCGTCTTGCCCTTGATGTCATTCGATTCAGCCTCGGGCATCCCACTCTTCAGGCCATTCATATTGGTTACGGGAAGGTCTTCATTAAGCCCGTCACCAAGGCCTCTCAGGGGCAGGCCTCGGCTGTAGGTAAGTCGCTTCTTAAGGAACCTTCGTAGCCTATGGGTGACTTCAGTTCCGAGTTTCTTGTCTCGCTTGAAACGCTCGGCCAGACCCATCTTGGGCTTGCCTGGCCGGTGGTCTACAACCTACTGAAGATCACGCTTATTGTGGTACCCATTCTTGCGGCCGTGGCCTACCTTACCTTGTGGGAGCGCAAGCTTATTGGCTGGATGCACGTTCGCCTGGGCCCCAACCGGGTTGGCCCCCTGGGGTTGCTTCAGCCAATTGCCGACAGCCTTAAATTGCTCACCAAAGAAATTATCTTGCCCACACAGGCCAGCAAGGGTCTCTACTTGCTTGCCCCAGTGATGACTATCATGCCGGCATTGGCGGCCTGGGCCGTCATTCCTTTTGGACCCGATGTGGTGCTTGCCAACATTAATGCGGGGCTTCTCTTCTTGTTGGCCATTACCTCGCTGGAAGTTTACGGCGTCATTCTTGCGGGCTGGGCCTCCAATTCCAAGTACGCGTTTCTCGCCGCTATGCGCGCCTCGGCCCAGATGGTGTCCTATGAGCTTGCCATTGGCTTTGCCATGGTGGTGGTGCTTATGGTTTCTGGAAGTCTGAACCTTACAGAGATCGTTCTGGGCCAGCAAAAGGGGCAGTTCCACGAGGCTGGCCTTAACTTCTTGTCCTGGAACTGGCTGCCCTTGCTTCCCATTTTCGTGGTCTATTTCATCTCCACAGTTGCTGAAACCAACCGACATCCCTTCGATGTTGTGGAGGGTGAATCGGAGATTGTTGCAGGCCACATGGTGGAGTACTCAGGCATGTCCTTTGCCATCTTCTTCTTGGCCGAGTACGCCAACATGATTCTTCTTTCCATGCTGGCGGCCATCATGTTCCTTGGCGGCTGGGATGCACCCTTGGCCGAGCTCGCCTTTATTCCCGGCTGGATCTGGCTAGGCCTCAAAACTTTCCTCGTTGTCAGCATGTTTATCTGGCTGCGCGCCTCCTTCCCACGCTACCGTTACGACCAGATCATGCGCCTTGGTTGGAAGATCTTTATTCCCGTTACGCTCGTCTGGCTTGTTGTCATTGGTATATGGATGCAGACGCCATGGTCCATCTGGGGCAACTAGAGTTAGGCACGCCATGAAACCCATTGTTCAGTTCTTCAAGTCATTCATGCTGGTTGAGATGCTCAAGGGCCTGTCGGTGACAGGGCGTAACCTTTTTGCTCGAAAAATCACCATTCAATACCCGGAAGAGAAGACACCTATGTCGCCTCGTTTTCGGGGTCTGCACGCCCTGCGTCGTTATCCCAATGGTGAGGAGCGCTGTATTGCCTGCAAGCTTTGCGAAGCGGTCTGCCCGGCCAAGGCCATAACCATTGAGTCCGAGCAGCGCGAGGACGGCACCCGTCGAACCACGCGTTACGACATCGACCTTACAAAGTGCATCTTCTGTGGTTTTTGCGAAGAGAGCTGTCCCGTGGATTCCATTGTTGAAACCAATATTCACGAGTACCACGGCGAGAAGCGCGGTGACCTTTACTTCACCAAAGACATGCTCTTAGCGGTGGGAGATCGTTACGAGGAAGAAATCGCACGCGACCGAGCCAAGGATGCACCGTACCGATAAAGCCCGGCGCCATTACAAAAACATATAACAAAAATGTCTATTAACGACTTCCTTTTCTACAGCTTCGCGGCCATTTTGGTGTTCGCGGCTCTACGCGTTATTACGGCCCGTAACCCTGTGCATGCCGCCTTGTATCTCGTGCTCTCCTTTTTTAGTGCGGCTTCCATTTGGCTGCTTTTAGAGGCCGAGTTTCTCGCCATTACGCTCGTGCTGGTGTATGTGGGCGCTGTCATGGTTTTATTTCTGTTCGTCGTCATGATGATCGACCTTGATCTCGACCGACTGCGGCAGGGCTTCTGGTCAAACCTAAAAGTGGCCTTGCCGGTTGGCCTACTTATTATTTTTGAAATGACGGCCGTCTTGCTGCGTAGCTTCAAAATGCCACAGAAGGCTGCCCCCGAGATGCACGAGGGGCTAAGCAACACCGAGGCTCTTGGGCGGGTTCTTTACACTGACTATTTCATCGCCTTTCAAGTTGCAGCCGTCTTGTTGCTTTTGGCCATGGTGGCAGCCATCGCCCTTACCCTGCGCCGACGCAAGGATGTTAAGGGGCAAGACCCCAGTAAGCAGGTGCGTGTAACCGCTGCCGAGCGGCTGCGATTTGCTCAGTTCAAGCCCGGCGCCAGTCTTCCTGCGGTAAGCGACTCGGGCCCATCAGCCAGTCTTCCATCGGCACCTGGCTCGTCAGAGGCCTCGCAGGCTAGCGCAGCAGGCCCAGGTCCAAGCGCGGCAGCCGGCGGTTCCAACTCCCAGGGGAAGCCATGATTACGCTTGCTCACTACCTCATTCTGGGCGCCATTCTGTTTGCCATTAGCGTGGTTGGCATCTTCATGAACCGCAAGAACCTGATTGTTCTGCTCATGGCCATTGAGCTCATGCTGCTTGCGGTCAATATTAACTTTATTGCCTTTTCACATTTTTCTGGCGATCTGGCCGGTCAGGTGTTTGTCTTCTTCATTCTCACAGTTGCGGCAGCCGAGTCTGCCATTGGCCTTGCCATTCTTGTTGTGCTTTTTCGCAGTCTTAAGACCGTGGAAGTTGAGCGGCTTGATCAGTTAAAGGGTTAGTTTTTTGAAAACGGTCTACCTCCTCATCGTCCTTCTGCCGCTTTTCGGTGCCCTAGCGGCGGGCTTTTTAGGGCGTGCCCTCGGACGAGTCAATAGCCATCGTGTGGCCATTGCGGGTGTGGCCTTGTCTTGTGGGCTGTCCTTTGTGGTTCTCTTCGATGCCCTTTCAGGAACTGTGTTTAACGAGACTATTTACACATGGGCAACCATAGGGGGCTTAAGGTTCGAGGTAGGCTTTCTTGTTGATACCCTAACTGCAACCATGATGGTGGTGGTGACCAGCGTGTCATTGGCCGTGCACGTTTACACCATTGGCTATATGGAAGAAGACGAGGGCTATCAACGGTTCTTTAGCTACATCTCGCTCTTTACCTTCAGCATGCTCATGCTCGTCATGAGCAACAACTTCCTGCAGCTCTTTTTCGGCTGGGAGGCGGTTGGCTTGGTGTCCTACCTTCTTATTGGCTTTTGGTACAAAAAGCCCACGGCCATTCATGCCAACCTAAAGGCCTTCCTGGTTAACCGGGTCGGTGACTTTGGCTTCCTTTTGGGTATTGGGCTCTTACTGGCCTATGCAGGCAGCCTTAATTACGCGGAAGTGTTTGCCCAGTCCAACAGCCTCGTGGGTCAGACCATTAGCCTCGTTCCGGGCAGCGAGGTCTCCCTATTAACGGTTGCCTGCATATGCTTGTTTATTGGTGCCATGGGTAAGTCGGCCCAGTTCCCCTTGCATGTCTGGTTGCCCGATTCCATGGAGGGGCCCACGCCCATATCGGCCCTTATTCATGCGGCCACCATGGTGACCGCAGGTATTTTTATGGTGGCACGTATGTCGCCACTTTTTGAACTTAGCGACACCGCACTTAGCTTCGTGATGATTATTGGTGCCATTACCGCGCTCTTCATGGGCTTTCTTGGCATTGTTCAAAACGACATCAAGCGGGTGGTGGCCTATTCAACCTTGTCGCAGCTTGGCTACATGACCGTTGCTCTGGGTGCCTCGGCGTATTCCGTGGCGATTTTCCATTTGGTCACCCATGCCTTTTTCAAGGCGCTGCTTTTCTTGGCAGCGGGCTCGGTCATTATTGGAATGCATCACGAGCAAGACATGCGCAAGATGGGTGGGCTTTGGCGTCACATGCCCATTACCTACGCGGTCTCCTTACTCGGTTCCTTGGCGCTTATCGGCATGCCTTTTTTCTCGGGCTTTTATTCAAAGGACATGATTATTGAAGCAGTCAAGTTCTCTAGCCAAGGACCGGCCGCTGTGGTCTACCCCATGCTGCTTTTAGGTGTCTTTGTAACGGCTTTCTACAGCTTCCGTATGTTCTTCTTGGTCTTCCACGGCACACCGCGCTGGTCGGCCCAGGAGCATCACCCTCATGAGTCGCCTTGGGTGGTTACAGGTCCACTCATCGCCTTAGCCGTACCCTCGGTATTGCTGGGCATCTTCATGATTGGTCCCTTTGTCTTTGGCGAGGTGCTTACCGGCCCCATAACAGTCTTACCCAGCCATACGTCTATGCAGGGACTGCGAGAGCTTTTTAACGGTGCCCTGGGGCTTACCCTGCACAGCCTTCAAACACCTGCCTTTTGGCTCATGCTTGCTGGCGTGCTTGCCGCCTACATTTTTTATGTTGCGCGCACGCAGTGGCCCGCAGCCATTCAGAAGTCCTTCGGCTGGCTGCACACCCTGTGGATGGAAAAGTATTACCTCGATAGGTTTAACTTGTGGTTTTTTGCGGGCGGTGCTCGAAGCTTGGGCTCCTCGCTATGGGCCAAAGCTGACCAGGGGGTGATTGACGGCTTTTTTGTCAATGGTTCGGCGCGCCTTGTCGCCTCGGTAGCGGCTGTCTTGCGGCTTGGCCAAACGGGCTTTTTATATCACTACGCCATTGCCATGATTCTTGGCGTTGCGCTTCTTCTGTGGTGGTTCGCACCTTTGGCTTTGAACGGCACAGCGGGCTAAGGGGCAAGCATGACAACGCAGACACTCCCCATGCTACTACCTGCCTCGATTCCTTGGCTTAGCCTTGCCATATGGCTGCCTATCCTATTGGGCTTCTTCATCGCACTGGCGGGTTCGGGGGCTAGCCCTCTTCTTAACCAGAAGCAGGTGCGTCAGGCCTCGCTGGCCGCGGCTGTTCTTAGCTTCTTAGTCACCATCCCTGTCTTAGTGGGCTTTATTCCGAGCTTTGAGGGCTTTCAGTTTGTTGAACAGGTGGCCTGGATTGAGCGATTTCAAATTCAGTACTTCCTTGGCGTGGACGGCATCTCGCTATGGTTTGTCCCTCTTACAGCGCTTATTACCATTGTGGTCGTTGCCGCGGGCTGGGAGGTTATTGAAGATCGACAGGCCCAGTACATGGGCAGCTTCCTGATTCTTTCGGGTCTGATGGTTGGCGTTTTCGCCGCGCTGGACGGTATTTTGTTCTACGTCTTCTTCGAGGCCACACTTATTCCCATGTACCTTATTGTCGGAATCTGGGGTGGGGCGCGCCGTGTGTACGCGGCCTTTAAGTTCTTCCTTTACACCTTATTGGGCTCCTTGCTAACGCTTGTCGCCATTCTGTACCTCTATGCCAAGTCGGGCAGTTTTTCCATTCTTGCCTGGCATCTTTTGCCCCTTGGTCTGAACGAGCAGATCTTTATTTTCATCGCCTTCCTTGCGGCCTTTGCGGTGAAGGTGCCCATGTGGCCTGTGCACACCTGGCTGCCCGATGCCCACGTGGAAGCGCCAACGGGCGGTTCGGTGGTGCTTGCTGCCATCATGCTTAAGCTTGGTGCCTACGGCTTTTTAAGGCTCTCGCTTCCTATTGCACCCGATGCATCGCTTGAGCTTGCCGATCTCATGGTTGGCTTGTCTTTAGTTGCCGTGGTCTACATTGGCTTTGTGGCCCTTGTTCAAGAAGACATGAAAAAGCTCGTGGCCTACTCGTCGGTGGCTCACATGGGCTTTGTAACCCTCGGCTTCTTTTTGTTTTCACCCCTGGGGGTTCAGGGTGGCATTGTGCAAATGATCTCCCATGGCTTTGTGTCGGGCGCCATGTTCCTTTGCATTGGCGTGCTCTACGACCGCATGCACAGCCGGCAAATTGCCGATTACGGTGGCGTGGTGAATCGCATGCCCAAGTTTGCGGCCCTCTTTGTACTGTTTGCCATGGCCAATGCAGGACTGCCTGCAACCAGTGGCTTTGTGGGTGAGTTCATGGTTATTCTTGCTGCTATTAAGGTGAACTTCTGGGTGGGCCTGCTTGCGGCAACCACACTTATTCTTGGGGCGGCCTACTCGCTGTGGATGATTAAGCGTGTTGTCTTTGGCGATGTGGCTAACGATCATGTGAATGAGCTTAAAGATCTCAATCAGCGCGAGTTCATTCTTCTTATGGGTTTTGCCGCCTTTGTTTTGTTTATGGGTATCTGGCCTGCTGTTTTTACTGACCCCATGACAGTGTCGGTCGATAGCCTTCTGCGGCATGTCGCTCAGTCCAAGCTTCCGGTGAACTAGCCATGACCATGCCCAGCGTCGATTCCATTGTTTTTTCAGCCATATGGGCCGAGCTTTTTCTTTTCGGTCTGCTTACCGTCGTTCTACTCGTTGAGGCTTTTGGCCGTTCACGTTACGCCTCATTCAGTCTTGCTGTCAGCATTGCAGGCCTTTTGGTACTTGGCCTTGGTCTTGGCTTAGAGGCCCAGACGGTCCAGCCCATGCCCGCCATGAATGGCCTGATGGTGATCGACCCTCTAAGTCAGTTCTTAAAGGCCATGGCCACTTTGGTAACGGCAGCAAGTTTGTTTTATGCCAGACGTTACCTGCAGCACCAGTCGATGGGGCAGGGTGAGTTTCAGTTGTTTGCCTTGTTCGCCCTGCTTGGTCAGTTTGTCATGATCTCCGGCTCTCACCTTCTTACCATCTACCTTGGCATTGAACTCTTGTCCTTGTCGCTCTATGCCGCGGTTGCACTTCGACGCGATGACACCGGCTCCACCGAAGCTGCAATGAAGTACTTTGTTCTAGGTGCTCTGGCTTCGGGATTTCTGCTTTATGGAATGTCCATGATTTACGGGGCAACCGGCAGCCTCTACCTGCCAGAAATTGCTGACAAGCTTAGCTCGGGTGGTGCCGACAAGCTGGTCATGGTATTTGGTACTGTCTTTGTGGTGTCGGGCCTCGCCTTTAAGCTCGGCGTGGTACCTTTTCACATGTGGGTGCCCGATGTTTACCAGGGTGCACCCACAGCCACCACGCTGCTTATTGGCGCAGCACCCAAGTTCGCGGCCTTTGCTATTACCATCCGGCTTTTAGTGTCGGGCCTGCTTGGCGTTGCCACAGACTGGCAGCAGATGCTGCTTATTCTTTGTGTGCTGTCGCTTATTGTTGGAAATGTGGTGGCTTTGGTGCAGACCGACATCAAACGCATCCTTGCTTACTCCACCATTTCGCATATGGGCTTTATGGTTCTTGCCATTGCTTCGGGTGTTGTTGGCGAGCAAACAGGTGGCGCCATCGATGCCTATGCCTCGTCGCTCTTCTACATTGTTATTTACGCCGTCACGGCTCTGGGAAGCTTTGCTATTTTGTTGCTGGCAAGTCGCCAGGGTTTCGAGCTGCAAAGCCTAGATGACCTTAAGGGGCTTGCCCAGACACACCCCCTGCTTGCATGGACTATGCTCATTTTTTCTTTATCCATGGCGGGTATTCCACCAACGGCGGGGTTTTACGCCAAGCTCCTTGTTCTTGAGTCCGCAGTGGCTGCGGGCTACATCGAGCTGGCTGTCTTTGCTGTTCTGATGTCGCTGGTGGGTGCCTATTTTTACTTAAGGTTTATCAAGCTCATGTTCTTCGATCCAGCAAGTACCAACAGTGCAAACGCTCAGCCCGTACCCATGTCTGAATCCATTGTCCTTGGGCTCAATGGTGTAGGGCTTGTGCTCCTGGGCATTCTGCCTGGTCCCCTTATGGCGTTTTGTGCTTATGCCGTGCGCAGCTCGCTTGCCGGATGAACATTACCGCTGCGGCAGTTGTCTGGCTGGTGTCGGGGTTCGTCCTTGCCAATTGGCCCTTCTTTACTGAGAAAAAATTCTTTCTTTTTGGACAGGGGTTCAAGACCATGGGGTTTCGCATCGTCGAGCTTTCGGTGGGCTTTGCGCTGCTGTTGGCCATCGGCTTTGGTCTTGAAGCCTCCATTGGTCGCCTGCAGACCCAAACGTGGAACTTCTACGCCATCAGCTTGTGCGTCTTTTTGCTCATGGCCTACCCAGGCTTTGTCTGGCGCTACCTTCGGCGTGGTCGCGTAGGTCGTACAACCGTCAGTAGCGAGACAGAGGAGGGTAAGCAAGGGTGAGCCAGAGTAGCCCAGGCCCTAAGCGGGATGACCCCAGGCCTTTGGCCCTTGCCCATGACGAGGGGGCTGAGCTTGCCGAAGAGCGGCTATCGGGCGAGGCCATTTACGACGGTGTTTTATTAAAGATCCATCGTGACGAAGTGGTGTGCGCCGATGGTCATAAGGCTGTTCGTGAGTACACTCTGCATCCCGGGGCGGCTGCGATTATGCCCATGTTCGAAGACGGCACTCTGCTTATGGAACGTCAATGGCGCTATCCCTTAAACCGGAGCTTTCTTGAGTTTCCGGCCGGTAAGCTTGAGACGGGCGAAGACGTTCTAGGCTCTGCACGTCGTGAACTGCGTGAAGAAACGGGTTATGAGGCTACCGAGTGGGCCTATCTGGGTAGTATGCATCCGGTCATTTCATATTCCACCGAGGTTATTCATTTATTGGCGGCTCGCGGTCTTGTTAAGGGTCCAGCAGCCCTTGAGGCCGGCGAATGCCTCACCCTCGAACGCATAAGCCAAGACGACTTCTTCACCATGGTTCGCGACGGAAGCATCACCGATTCCAAAACCTTGTCGTTTGCCTTTTGGCTAAACGAAATGGCTTATAAGGGCTGGACACCGAACTGGCAGTCAAGCTAGGCTTTGCCCATGGCCTGGCTTCGTCTTTATCTCCCTCCGTTTCTTTTCTTTTGGCTTAGCGCCTGTCTAAGCCTTTACATCACCGACGCCATGTTCGAGGGCGTCTGGCTTGATGGCTGGGTAAGCCTTCTTGTTAGCGGCCTTATTCTTGCGTTTGTGAACATGTTTTTAAAGCCCATTCTTATGGTGCTTA
>JAURCW010000169.1 GCA_030828265.1 Burkholderiales bacterium
CCAAAGGTCGAAGTCGGTTTGTGCGAGTGGTCATCGTCGTCTTAGGCCATTAGGCTATTAAGCATCCTCAAACTCCTCGGCCAGCCGGGCGAGACGGTCGGAGAGCCGCTCCGACGAAAGCTGCTCGCGCAGACGCTCCACCATTAATGGCACGCAGAAGGGGCTTGGCCTTTTAAGCTGGCAATGAAGCCACCGGCCCTCAAGCAGCCTTTGCAGATGACTCTCAAGTGCGCCCTGGCAAAGCTCCTGCTCAAGCGCCTCGCGCTGAGCTTGTTGCAACAACAAGTTTTTAGGGTCGTACTTTGTGAAGACTTCGAAAAGAAGGTTGCTCGACACGGCAAGCTGACGTGAAGAGCGACCCGCTCCGGGAAGACCCATCACGAGAAGGCCCGCTACCCGAGCGATCTCGCGAAACCGACGGCGCGTGATGAGACCCTCCCCAAGTAAGGCAAGTAGATCCCTTGACAGGTCTTTTGCTTGAAGAAGCTGAGGAAGGCCTTCTTTCGACAACACCGCGCTCAACCATGGTCCCTCGCTCTTACGACGACGGGGCGCAAGCAGCTCAAAGCCATAGTCGTTTGCCGCATAGGACAGACTCGTGGCATGACCCCTTGTGAGTCGAAAGGCAAGAAGCGAGGCAAGGCCAATGTGCACCTGACGGCCGGCAAACGGATAAATAAAACAATGCTCGCCGTCCTTTGAGACGAAGTGCTCAACAAGGCAGCAGGACTTTGTGGGAATTGCAGAGCGTTCGGCCTGTGTCCTCAACAAGGGCTGCAGGCTCTTCGCCTCTGCCGTTTTTGTCCTAGGGTTTGACGGATCGTCGGATGCGAAAGCGTCAAGAAGACTGCGAAGACAGGAGGCAAGCTCGCCCGAAAGCGGAAGGCTTCCGCCGGTCCAGCGAGCCACCGCCTTGGCCTTACCAGAGGCCTTGCGAACATAGGCAGTAAGGTCGCGCACCCGAACCAGCTCAAGACTGCGGCCAGCGAACAAAAAAGTGTCGCCAGGCTTAAGCCTGCCTAAAAATGACTCCTCCACCTGCCCAAGGCCTCCTCCCGAAAGCCAGACAAGCCGAATGGAGGCGTCGGAGACGATCGTTCCGATCGACTGCCGATGGCGCCTTGCAAGCCGCTGATCTTGCATCTGCCATCGACCTTCAACATCGCGGTGGATACGATGAAAATCAGGATAAGCCTTTAGAGACGCGCCACCCTGCGAGAGAAAATTAAGTGTCCAGTTAAAATATTCAATAGTTATATTTTTAAAGCTATAGCTTTCCCGAACCTCGTTAAACAACTCCTGCTCGGTCATGGGCTGACCTAGAATGCGTGTAACAAGGTGCTGGGCAAGTACATCAAGGGGGTGTTTCAAAGGACTGCGCGGCTCAATAAATCCCTCATCAATCGCCTGTTGTGCAGCCAAAGATTCCAGAATTTCAAATCCATGCGTAGGCACCATGTAAAGGCTTGAGACGCCCTTGGGCTGATGGCCTGAACGGCCTGCACGTTGGAGAAGTCGTGCCACTCCTTTCGGACTTCCGAGCTGAAAAACCTGCTCCACAGGTGCAAAGTCAACACCAAGATCAAGGCTTGAGGTGGCCACCACAACTCGAAGCTCGCCCGCCGCTGTGGCCCTTTCAACCCACGCCCGCGTCTGGGCATCCAAAGACCCATGGTGCAGAGCCATCTGCCCAGCCCAGTCCGGCCGGGCCTGAAGAATGGCCTGGTACCAAAGCTCCGCCTGCGAACGCGTGTTGGTAAAAAGTAGGCTTGAGCCGACCTTTTCAATCTGTGCAAGAACAGGCTCAAGCATGGTTAAACCAAGATGCCCCGACCATGCAAATCGAACGGCGTCCTTCGGTAGCAAGGTCTTAATTCGAGGGGGCCGGCGGCCAGAGGCTGAGATGGTCACCGGGCTGCCAAGGCTGTGGCAAAGCACCCTCGCCGCCTCATCAGGATTCCCAAGCGTGGCCGATAGACCCCAGACCTGCAGGCGCCTGTTGGTGATCGACGCAAGCGCCGCAAGGCTCAGTTCCAAAAGGCTGCCGCGCTTATTGCCAATGAGCTCATGCCATTCGTCAACAACCACAAACCTTAGGCCCTTGAGAACCCCAAGGCCCTGCGGCTTAGAAAGCATCAAGCTTAGACTCTCGGGCGTTGTCACAAGTGCGCGAGGTGGTCGTCGCTCTTGCTTTGTGCGCTCAGCGCTTGAGGTGTCCCCCGTACGCAGCCCCAAAGAGAAATCATCGGGCGCGAACCGACGAAGGGCATCAAGACTATCCGTAGCTAGGGCACGCATGGGCGTTATCCATAAGACCTGCAGGCCACCAGCCCGGACTGGCTCACTGCCCTCGCGCTCGGCACTTAGCAGTTGGCCGAGTACGCCGGCCCAGACGGCATAGGTTTTACCAAAGCCCGTAGGGGCGTGAACAAGCCCGCAGGACTGGAAATCCATGGCCTTCCAGACGTCTTTCTGGAAAGGCAGGGGTGAAAGACCAAGCTGCTTGAATCGCGTCGTGGCAAAGCGGGTCACGCTGGAATCTAACAAAGGGCTCGGCTCACGTCTCACGCAGTTAAACGAATAGAACGTCAAATGCTAGGAGGGCAGGGGTACTGCCGCAATCCAGCCCTCAAGCCTGTCAAGAAAAACACTGCCTTCGGTTGGCAATCCGAAGCCTGGCAGGCTAGCCGCGTGACCCGCCTGCATGGCACAAATGACGGCATCCAATAGATCGCCCGATCCATCCATGACAATGCGTCGAGACCAGCCCGGCGTGAGCCGAAGACGAAGATTTAAGCCAGCCTGTTCGCCCTCAAGGGCCCGAAGAATCTGCTGTCGATGAACCGCCCGATCGGTGTCTTGTTTCGCAGGCGTATCACTCTTGTAGGACTGACGACAGACCTGGCGCGCTGTAAAGCCGGGATAGGCCTCAAGAGCCAGTCGGTGCTCGGCTCTCTGAGCCTTTGTCCACCGCAGATAGGGCTTGGGTTCCTGAAGAGCCGGGTGCAGTTGATGGGCGGGAAAGACAAGCTTGGCCGCTTTCATGCGCGCCATGCCAGCATGCATCATCCAGGCCACCGGAGGATTGGTCCAGCGCATCGCGGGACTCG
>JAURCW010000208.1 GCA_030828265.1 Burkholderiales bacterium
CTGATCCTCCCGAGTGCGGCCGTGAATGGTGACCATGGCAATGCCTTCGGCCTCGGCAATGCGTGCCAGCTGCACGGCGTTACGCTGACTTCGGCTGTAGCCCGTCCGCATCTTTAGGGTCACCGGAACATTCATGCCCTGAAGGCTTTTAACAACCGCCTCAAGAATCTCGGCGACCTGCTTCTCATCCTGCATGAGGGCCGAACCCGCCGCCTTGTTGCAGACCTTTTTGGCAGGGCAGCCCATATTGATATCGATGATGTCGGCACCACGTTCTGCATTGAAGCGGGCCGCCTCGGCAAGCAGGGCCGCGTCGCCACCGGCAATTTGCACGGCCTTGGGTGCCGGCTCGCCCTCGTGGTTAATGCGTCGGCTTGTCTTCTCGGTGGCCCAGAGCAGGGCGTTGGAGGCCGCCATTTCACTGACCGCATAGCCCGCGCCGAGGCTTCGACACAGCTGTCGGTAGGGACGGTCGGTGACCCCAGCCATGGGCGCAACAAAGACTCGGTTTGCAAGTTGATGACGGCCGATCAACAAGGGCCTTGAGAAGAAAGGAAAGCTCGAAGACTGAGCCTGCCCAGGCTGCGTTTGAGCAACCGCTACCATGGCTGCCTAGGCTCGACCTGCCATCAGGTCTTCAATGGCCTGAGGGTCGACAGGAACCCCGCGCGTTATAAGCTCGCAGCCCTGTTCCGTGACAAGTGCGTCGTCCTCAATGCGAATACCGATGTTCCAGAAGGCCTCGGGAAGCTCGGGCGAGGGCCTTAGGTAAAGACCAGGCTCAAGCGTGAGCACCATGCCCGGTGCAAGCGGCTCGCTGTAGTCGCCCACGTCATGCACGTCCATGCCAAGCCAATGGCCCGTGCGATGCATGTAGTAGGTCTTGTAGGACTCGGTCTCAATGGCCTCCTCGACCGTTTTCGATGGGAGGAGGCCGAGTTCAATAAGGCCCTTACAGAGCACAGCCACGGCAGCCTCGTGAGGCGCTGTAAATGCAGCGCCGGGCTTGGTGGCTGCCTTGGAGGCTTCTTGTGCGGCTAAAACAATGTCATAGACCGCCCTTTGCTCGGGGCTGAAGCGACCCGAGACAGGAAAGCTGCGGGTGATGTCGCTGGCGTAGCCGTGAAGCTCACAGCCCGCGTCAATAAGGAGCATCTCGCCCTCGCGTAGGATGCGGTGGCCCGCCCGGTGGTGAAGTATGCAGCTGTGTGGGCCACTGGCCACAATGGAGCCATAGGCCACCGACTCGGCCCCTTGGCCTCGAAAGGCGTTTAATAAAACCGCCTCGATGGCGTGCTCGGCAAGCCCAGGCTGGGTGGCCTGCATGGCCAGGCAATGAGCCTTGGCAGACATGGCGGCCGCCTGCCGCATGGTCTGAATTTCGGCCTCATCCTTGCGCAGTCGCTGCTGGGCAACCAGGTCACCGAGCGACAAGAGCTCGCTGGGTGCTTTCTTGCCTGCCCTGGCTTTTGCCCGGCACTGTCGCAGCCAGCCGGTGAGGCGCGACTCAACTGTCTCGGACTCCGCCCAGGGGGCAACAAGCATCGGCTGGTCAATGAGCAACTCGGGCAGGTCTTTATCAATCTCGGACACCGAGAAGGACTCATCAAAAAAATAACGCGCTGCTGCCTTTTCGGGCCCGACGCGAACACCATCCCAGATTTCCCGTTCGGGGTCGCGAGGCAGGCAGTAAAGACGATCGGTCATCGCCCCATGGGCATCCACGCGGATCACCAGCCAGGCGTCAGGCTCTGGGAATCCGGTGAGATAGAAGAAGTCGCTGTTAAAGCGAAAGGCGTAGGGGTTGTCGCGGTTACGAAGAATTTCCTTGCCACTGAAGGCCAAAATGACGGCGGGCCGCCCATTCGAACGTGCGGCGACCGCCCGGGCAAGGGCCTGACGCCTTTGCCGATGGGCCTCGCCATGCACCGGACCCGCTACAGGCTCAGGCCTGTGGCACTCGGGCAGCTGCTCAAAAAAGGCAGTGGAGTCGGATTCCACCGACGGGGTTGTTAGGCTGACCATAGACGCGATGGTAGATCTTTCTGGCGATTGATCGCTTCAAGCCGCTCAGGGGTGCCCACATCCACCCAAAGGCCTTCGTGTAAGACACCCTGAAGTCGGCCTTCATCCGCCGCATGGTGCAGCATGGGCCCCAATGCCTGTCGTTGGCCGACTTGCAGGTTTAAAAAAAGGCGTGGATGAAAAAGGCCAATGCCCGAATAGGTAAGGGTTGCCAAG